>JBATUU010000128.1:0-8715 GCA_049671385.1 Ornithinimicrobium sp.
GGGTGGGCGCCCGCCCGCCGACACCCTCACCCGAGCCAGCGTGCGGAAACGCTCCTCACCCCCCGTGGACCCACCCCCCATCATCCCGCCCATAACGGCGCCACGGTCGACCGGTTTCGCCGTCAGCTCACCGCCGCCTTCCTGCAAGTCCACAATGAGGTCTAGCCGGTTCCCCGGCGCCAAGACCACCTCTTCAAGTGCGGCGTTGCTCGCTAGCCTTCCAGCGTCACGGCCAACAACGGTGGCACCCTGCCCGGACAACCCGAGGGCCAGATACCGGGAGGCACAGGCGTTCACAACTCGCCACCTTTCTCGCTGACCTGCCTCGCCCTCCAGGTGCGGCTCGCTGCGGCCATTGACCAGAACAAGTTCTCCCTCGCGACCATTCATCTGATCCATTTGCGACGGCCAGACCAGCGAACCGTTCTCGTCGAGGGTGATATCGGAGATGACCATCACTCGTTCGCGGTCTACCGGGATGGCGCTATCGTCCTCAACGATGATCGCACCGTACAAGCCACCAAACAGCTGGTCGGCGACCGTGCCGTGATGGTGCGGGTGGTACCAGTACACGCCTGGAGGGTGATCGTCGGGAAGGCGATACTCGTACTGTTGAGACGAACCAGGCTCGACCGCAAGGAAAACGTTGTCACTGTTCCCCTCCGGTGAAACGTGCAAGCCGTGCATGTGCAGGTTCGTCACCTGCTCCAGGTTGTTCACTAGCTCCACCTTCAACGTGTCGCCCGGTCGCAGCCGCAGAGTAGGTCCTGGTAGCCCACCATTGAAACCCATCGTCCTGGCCTGCAAGCCAGCTACCTCATACGTACCCATCGCAGCCTCGAGTCGAACCGCCAGTTCGCCGCCTTTACTACTCAGGACATCTGGCTCAAAAAATTCCGAACCCAGGACCGGGTCCAACCGTGACGTGGTCAACTCGTGCCACAGGCCCGTACCTCCCGCCGCAACGCTCACCAACCCGGCCCCGCCCATCGTCAGCGCCGCCCGCCGGCTGATCGCCTTCACGACTCGTCCCCCTCGAGAACGCTCAAGCGGTGCTCGTACTCCTCCGTGCTGATCTCGCCTGCGGCGAAGCGTTCCTCAAGGATGCCCCGAGCGCCCAAGCTCTCCGAACCCCTCACTCGTTCATGGCCTCTAGTGCTACGCCCGAGCCAGACGCTTACTGCCGCGGCTACTAAAAGCACGAGACCCAGCACCAATAAGACCGCGGAGACCGCCATCATCATGAAGTCATCCCATCCTCGCCGGCGTTTGGTGTCACACGGTCACTCAGGTCTTGCACTATACCCCGACGGGGTATGGCGCAAGGTTAACCGGTGTGCGTTGGAACTGCGCCGGGTCTGCGGCGTTCACCAAGTAGGTCGTCCCGGTCTTGGCAGCGAGTTCGAGTCCCCCTTGACGTAGTCGTTGTGAATGTGGGTTTCGGCGACATGAGTGATCTTCACGCCCGCGTCTGAAGGGGCTTGCTGGACTCGCCCTCAAGTTGTTGGCTTCAGGCGGTGGCTCAGGACCCGGGCTGGCCACTCAGGACCGAGGCGGTGGGCGCCTACCCCCGGTCGCCTCCCCCGCTGATACGTGTGCCGGTCCTTTACTGGGGGTAGGGGGAGCTGCTCACCCCTCGAAGTCACCGCACCCTCGAGAGGCGAAATTTGGAACAACCTAATGCTGAACGCCATCACGCGAGGAAGGCGTCTGCACCGGTCGTCGAGCGATCGATTTCGAACGCTCCCAACCAGGTGGCCCGGGTCTCACTTCTGGGCGGTGGGGCTGTAGGCCTGGCGTGAGCGGTTATGCCCCCTTTTGGCGGCCTAGGGGCCCGCGGACGCTGACCAAGGACGCACGGTGCGCGCCGCGCCAGGCAGTCTCAGCGAAGGTTGCGTCGGTGTCGCATAGTGGACCCTGTTCGTGCCTGGGTTAACCGAAGGCGCCACCGCTGGTCAGAATGAAGACGCCGAGGACGATCAGGACAACCGGGAACAGGATATGTTCCCACCGTTCAAGGACTTCAGCGATCGGTTGGCGGGTGGCGACGAACTTGGCCAGCATGACCAGGCCTGCCACCAGAACAAGGAAGACGACGCAGTAGGCAACCACCGCCGCGGGTTCCACGCTGAGAAAGACGGGAACGTAGACGCCGATGTTGTCCCCTCCGTTGGCGAAGGTGACACCGGCGACGGTCCAAACCCCCACCTTTTTGTCGGTGACCTCGACGTCACCATCATCGCCCTCGTCTCCGCGCCAGACCTGCCACGCGGCCCATAACCCCAGAGTCAGGGGGATAAGCCCAAAGTACGGGATGAGCGCCGACGGCAAGAACGCTACGGCACCCACCGTCACGAGCGCAGCCGCGCCGAGTATGCCGGCGAATCCCAGGTACTGACCGGCGGTGATCCGCGCTGTCGTCCCGCGTTGCCCCGCGCCGCGGGCGAAGAACAGCGAGAGGACCACGACGTCGTCAATGTTGGTCACGATGAACAGGCCAGTTGCCGACAGAACCGATGTCAGGATCACGCGCCACCCTCCGCGCTGAGGCATCGCGGAGCCGAACAGGCGGGATCTACGCACTGAGCATTCTCATCCACCGCGAGGGTGATGTCGACCAGCGCGGTGAGCGCCTTCGTCAGGTGCGGGTCGACGATCTCATAACGTGTCCTGCGGCCCTGAAGCTCGGCGACGACGATGCCGCAATCGCGCAAGCACGCCAAATGGTTGGACACGTTCGAGCGTGTGAGATCCAGATCGCGGGCGAGTTCTGCGGGGTAGGCCGGTCGATCCAGCAGTGTCAGGATGAGTCGCGACCGGGTGGGGTCGGCCATCGCGCGACCCAGCCGGTTCATGACATCCACGCGCGTCGCAATAGTCAGCATGTACTGAACAGTACAGCGCTGGCTGAATCAATACCGCCGTCGAAACCGCGCTGATCACGTCCGTGACGACCGGTTGCTCCTGCGGCTCGTGGGATAACTCAGGTCGCCGACAAGGCGCGTGCACTACCGGTCAGCCGCCAGGGAGGGTGGTGATCCAGTAGTCCCAGAACCTGATCGCGATGAGGGTAGTGATGAGAAGAAGCCACGCAGTGGTGAGGGTGGGTGCGTAGGTGTTGAACACTCGGGCGCGGGGGCGGTTGCGGGTCCAATGGGCGGTGGTGATGGTGAAGATGATGATGGTGATGACCCACACGATCATGCAGTAGGGGCACAAAGCGCCGATGACGTACAGGCTTTGGAAAATGAGCCAGTGCACGAACACGACCCCAGCGGTGGCCCCTACCTGCAAGCCTGCCCACAACCAGGGTTGAGGGTCTGCGCCGGCCAGCAGGACGGCGCCGAGGGTGGTGATCACGGCGAAGCCGAAGACGCCCAGGATGGGGTTCGGGAAGCCGAACACTTCAGCCTGCGGGGTGTTCATGATCGACCCACAGCTCAAGATCGGGTTCATGCTGCACGTAGGAATGTAAGACGGGTCCTTCAGCAAAGCGATCTTTTCGATGAGCAAGGTGACCGCCGATGCCGACCCGATGAGGCCGCACACCACCAGCAACCACCCCGTGGTGAGGTGCTTGCTCCGGTGCTCAGTCGGTAAGGGCATCATCGATTGCCCCCCGGAAGTCCTCAACACTGGTGGGCTCCAGGAGTTCACCGTCGAGGAAGAACGTGGGGGTGCCCTGCACGCCGAGGTCCAGACCGTCCTGGTAGTCCTGTTCGACCCGGGCCAGGGTGGCACTGGCACCGACGGCCGCGTCGTAGTCGGCCATGTCCAGCCCCAGATCTTGCGCGAAGTCACGGAAGGTCGCCGCTTCGGAGGTTTGCTTCTCACCCCACTGGGCTTGGGTTTCGTACATCCGGGAGTACATCGCCTCGAACTGCCCCTGCTGGGACGCGGCCTCCACCGCCACCGCGGCGTTGACCGCGTTCACATGGCTCTGGATCGGGAAGTACCGCACGACCACGTTGATCTGCCCGGCGTAGTCCTCACGGATTTGTTCCACCACGGGGTACGCGCTGGCGCAGGCCTCGCACTCGAAGTCCAAAAACTCCACCAATGTCGGCGCATCAGCGCTGTCGGCTTGAGTCACCACGTGACTGTCTTCACGCACCAATGGCGCCTCGGAACTCGTGGTGCTACCCGCCCCATCGCCACTATCAGCATTATCGGAGGGGTCGGCGGAAGACTCGGGCCGGCTCAGACCCAGGGTCAGCGCCAACGCGAGTGCGAGCACGGCGACCAAGGCCGCCGAAATGGCGAGGTTAGTACGCACAGCAACAAGACCTTCCAACGGTGGGGTTGACATTCATGCACCTCATCACAGCATACTTGATCATCTGATCATAAATAAGGGTGGTTGTATGACTGAGGTAGTGGGTCTGGACGGTTGCACGGTGACCTGTGTGCACCCGGAGAAGGTAGCGATGGTGTGGTCGCACACGCCCGGCGACGAAGAACTGTCCGAGGTGGCCAGGGTGTTCAAGATCTTGGGCGACCCGACCCGGACCAGGTTGTTGTACGCGCTGTTGGAGGCCGGGGAATTGTGCGTGTGCGACCTGTCGGCGGCAACCGGGATCAGCGAGGCTACGGTCTCGCAGTCACTGCGGCTGCTGCGAGCATCACGGGTCGTGACCGGCCGACGTGAAGGACGCAACGTGTTCTACCGGCTCTGTGACACCCACGTGCGGATGCTGTTGGACATCACCCGGGAACATGTGGTCCACGACCAAGACGCCACCCCGGCAGGGCGCAGGCAGGGCGCTCTGTGAGCGGGGTCCACGGGCACGCCGGGGCTAAGCACCGGTGGCGGCTATTGGTCGCATTCGTGCTCATCGCTTCCTTCTTCGTCGTGGAGCTCGTGGCGGGGTTGCTTGCCCAGTCGTTGGCGCTGCTCTCTGATGCCGGTCACATGGCCGCCGATGTCGTGACCTTGGGTGCTGCCCTGTTCGCGACCCGCATCGCCACCCGTGTTGACCGCACCGGGCGGCGCACGTTCGGTTCCTACCGGGCCGAGATTTTTGCTTCGGGCTTCGCGGTGCTGGTCATGATCGGCATGTCGGTCTATATCGCCGTCGAAGCCGTGCGTCGCCTCGGGGATACCACGGACCCGGCCGCTGGCACCATGCTGGTGGTGGGCGGGTTGGGGCTGCTCGTCAACCTCATCGCGTTGTTCTTGCTGCGCGGCGGCGCCGGGGAAAGCTTGAACGTCAAAGGTGCCTACCTCGAAGTGGTTGCCGACACTCTCGGGTCTGTGGGTGTGATTGTTGCCGCGTTGATGGTGCAATGGACCGGGAATGGGGCCTGGGACACGTTGGTCGCGTTGGCGATCGCTGTGTTCGTCTTCGTCCGAGCAATTTTCTTGGCCAGGGAAGTGCTCACCGTGCTGGGACAGCACGCACCTGCAGGTATCGAACCCGATGACATGATCCGTGCTTTAGAGCAGGTCCCCGGCGTCATGGCGGTGCACGACCTGCACGTATGGACCCTGACCTCTGGCATGGACGTGGCCACCGCCCACCTTGTGGCTGGCCACGATTCCCAAGACGTGCTGACCGCAGCTGCACGGATGTTGCGCGAAGAGTTCAACATCGCCCACGCCACGTTACAGGTCGAAGACCAGAACGCCGCGCCCTGTGAAGGTGCGAGTTGGTGAGCACCACCCCCACCCGGTCTTTCGCTGCGCTGACCCCGCAACGGCGGGCGATGCTGGCCCGACGGGCCCAGTACTTGGCCGGTGCCTCCGTGGCCTACAACACGATCGAGGCCATCGTGGCGGTCGCGGCCGGTCAGGTAGCCAACTCTGCTGCGCTGCTCGGCTTCGGTCTGGACTCCACCGTTGAAGTGGCCAGTGGTCTGATCATCTTGTGGCAGTTCCACCACCCGCTACCCGAATCCAGGGAACAAGCCGCCGGCCGCCTGATCGGCGTGGCGTTCTTCGCTTTGGCTGCGTTCGTGACGTTCGAAGCGGTCACCGGTCTCGCCGTTGGGGTGCGCCCCGAATCTTCTCCGGTCGGGATCGCGTTGGCCTGCGCGTCGGTAGCGATCATGCCCATCCTCTCGGTCGCCCAACGCCGCACCGGCCGTGAACTGGGGTCCAGCGCTGTTCACGCTGATGGCACCCAAACCCTGCTCTGTACCTACCTTTCCGTTGTCCTGCTGCTCGGGCTGCTCGCCAACACCGCCTTGGGTTGGTGGTGGTTCGACGCGGTCGCTGCCCTGATCATCGCCGCTCTCGCCCTGCGTGAAGGAACCCAGTCCTGGCGTGGGCAAGGGTGCTGCGCACCGACCACCCCGGGAGCGGTCACGGCCTGCAGCACCGAAGACCCGGCACCCGACCGACACACTGCAGACACGCCCGATGCGGCTGCTCCGACCCTGGTCGACAACCATGACTGACCTGGGGGCCGCGTGGGCAACGGTGGTGTACACCGCCGCGATACTTGTTTTGTTGGGGGTGCGCAGCTGGCAGCAGTACCGCAAAACGGGGTCGGCTGGGTTCAATGGTTTCCGGACCGCGAAAGGGCCAGCTGCCCGGATCGCCGGGATCGGGTTCGTCCTCGCGGTGCTGGCCGGGATGCTGTCCCCGGCCCTGGCCTGGGGCCACGTCATACCCCTGCTCTGGGGCGGACACCCCCGGGTGATCGTGGCTGGTGCGATCTTGGCGTTGACCGGTCTCACAGTCGGATTCGTGGCCCAACACACGATGGGAACCTCGTGGCGGATCGGTGTCGACACCAGTGAGCGCACCGACCTCATCACCCACGGGCTCTTCGCGTTGGTCCGTAACCCGATCTTCACCGCTTTGCTGATGATCCAGGCTGGTACCACCCTGATGGCCCCAACCTGGGTGGCCCCCATCGCCCTGGCGGCCCTCGGCCTGGCCTGCCAGGTGCAGGTGCGACTCGTCGAAGAGCCCCACCTGCTGGCCACACACACCACCCGTTACTCCCGATACGCGACCCGCGCAGGCCGGTTCGTGCCCCTTCTAGGTCGCCTGCAGCGGCACGACAAGAACACAGGAGTCCACGCCGACACGCCTGACATCCACCACCCAAGGCCGCCCAGAAAGTGCACCGACAGCACGCTTCGGCCATCAATCCGAAACGAAAGGTGAGGTCCACCATGAAACACGGTCCGCTCTGGGCTGGGATAGCCCTGGCGGGGGCTGTCGGTTACGCCACGCACCGTGCGTCCCTGGGCGAGGTCCGCGACTCCCAGGCTGTGAGACGGTTGTACGACCGGTTAGCACCGGCCTACGACCTCAGCGCGTGGATCTTCCGGCCACTCGGGGCCAGCCGCCTGCAAGAACGAGCGGTCGACCTGCTCAACCTGCGCGCCGGAGACACCGTCGTGGACCTGGGTTGTGGGACGGGTATCAACCTGCCCGTCCTTGCCCGCGTGGTCGGTGAGCACGGCCACGTCATCGGGGTCGATCTATCTGCCGGGATGCTCGCACAAGCGCAGCGGCGAGTCGACCGGGAAAACCTGTCTCAGGTCACCCTCATCCAAGAAGACATTCGAGACGTGCAACTGCCCCCAGACACCACCGCAGTCTTGGCATCCGGGTCCCTCGAAATGGTCCCCGAATACGACACCGTCATCCATGACCTGGCCGCACAACTGACCCCGGTGGGCGGCCGACTCGCCGTCGGCGGTTTCCGGCGTCCCCCCGGTTGGCCAGAATGGGCCATCACGCTGGGCCGTACCGCCACCGCAGTGTTCGGAGTCACGCGCGCTTACGAAAGCATTCAGCCGTGGCGATCCGTGCGTCACCATATGGGCGAGATCGGGTTCGACACCGCCGCCGGTGGTGCGCTGTATCTGATCGTCGCCAGGGCAACATCACCATCCTCAGGCGGCGACGCCGAACCCGCGAGGGCTCAACCGTGAGCGACTTCCTCCTCGTGCTGGGCTTCGCCGCCTTGCCAGCAGCCGGCAACTTCGCCGGTGGCCTGGCCGCCGAAATCTTCAACATCCCCGACCGAGTGTTGAGCCTGGCACTTCACCTCGCCGCTGGCATCGTCTTGGCCGTCGTCGGACTCGAACTAGTGCCGCAAGCCCTGGACGGCAACCCGCCCTGGGTCCCGATCGCCGCATTCGTCGCCGGCGGCGCAGTGTTCATCGGCCTCGAAAAGCTCATCGACACCATCAAAGACAAACTCGCCACCGGCGAAGAGTCCACCGGCCCCCTGGCCATCTTCACCGGAGTTTCCCTGGACCTGTTCAGCGACGGCGTCATGATCGGCACCGGCAGTGTGATCAACCCAGCCCTAGGCTTACTGCTAGCCACCGGGCAAGTACCCGCTGACATCCCCGAAGGATTCGCTGCCACCGCCACCTTGAAACGGGCAGGATTCACCCGGCAAACCCGCATCCTCATGGCCGCCAGCTTTGCCATCCCCGTCCTCCTTGGCGCCAGCATCGGCGACCTCGCGTTGCGCCAAGCCCCCGAAATCATCACCCTGTCCGTCCTCGCCGCCACTGGCGGTGTCCTCACCAACGTCGTCATCGAGGAAATGGTCACCCAAGCCCACGACGGCCCCACCAGCAGCCTCGGCCCACTACTACTCACCGGCGGCTTCGGGCTGTTCGCGCTCATCTCCGTCTACATCACCATCTAGCGAACACAACGTTCACCCCACGACCCCACATAGCCGGTAACCGACGAATTCACATCTGCTAGTCAAACCTCGTCAAGCACATCGATTGCAC
>JBATUU010000129.1:0-13910 GCA_049671385.1 Ornithinimicrobium sp.
GTGTCGTGATCCCCAATGGCGTCGATGTCGGGCGGTTTGCTGGCAACCATTCGCCGCGTTCCACCCAGGTGAACGGTGCCCCCGGGCCGACCATCGCCTTCCTCGGCAGGTATGACGAGCCACGCAAGGGCCTACGGGTGCTGCTTGACGCTGTGGAGCCCATCGCCGAGAACCACCCGGGACTGCGGGTGCTGATCGCCGGGCCGGGAAACACGCGTGAGACGCTGCGGTATACGTCACGTGCAGCGCGAGCACACTGCGAGTTCCTCGGGCCGGTAAGTGAGGCCGGCAAGGTGGAGCTTCTCAGTGAAGCCGACCTCTATGTGGCTCCGAACACCGGCGGCGAGAGTTTTGGCATCGTCCTGATCGAGGCCATGGCATCGGGAGTGCCGGTCGCCGCCAGCGACCTGCCAGCGTTCACAACCGTGCTGGACGCGGGCAACGCGGGTGCCCTCTTCCGAGCTGGCGAATCAGCCGATCTGGCCCGAGTCGTCACATCGGTGCTCTCTGACCGGGCCGAGTCTTCGCGGCTCAGCGCAGTCGGCCGTGCTCAAGCCGCCCGGTATGACTGGTCACACGTGGGTCCGCAAATCCTCGCCGTCTACGACTCGGTGCGGCCGCGCGGCAGCGTGGTCAGTAAGCACCGGCAGCAGCGAGTCACGCATCGCTCTCGACGGGTGCACCGCTCGTGACGGGGGCATTGCTGGTGAGCGTCCTGCGATCGTGATGGGCGTAGGGGACAGTGGACTGTTGGTAGCGGCAGCGGTCGGCATCATGCTGGCTGTGCTGCTGGGTGTGGGGTGGTATCTGTCCTACACCGCCGTTCGGCTGGACCGTTTGCATATCCGGCTCGAGGCAACCGCCGCGGCGCTGGATGCACAGCTGGTCCGCCGAGCACACACCGCAGCCGACCTGGCCTATGAGGGGGTGCTCGACCCCGCGAGCGCCGCACTCCTGCTCGATGCCACCGACGACACGTTCCGGCACGCGGGCGCCTGGACGCCACAGCGTGCTGATGCCGAATCGTCGTTGACTCAGATCTTGGGCCTGGTGACTCCTGAACTGCCTGAGGGGCAGCAATCCGAGGTCGAGGAGCGCGCCCTGCGGGTCCATCTCGCACGGACGTTCCACAACGAGGCGGTTGCGAGCGTCCGATCCGTTCGCGGGCGGCCCCTCGTGCGCTGGCTGAACCTTGCGGGGCATACGGCCCTGCCGTTGCCCGTGGTGTTCACCGACCGCGAGAAGGGGCCCGACGGGGCGTGGGGAGGACGTCTCGATGGGCCGTAGAATGGTGGGTCGGCACACGTCATACCCTGTGCAGCTCTATCCCTCTTCAAGGAAGGCCCTTTTGATGTCGCTCACCGAGTCCGCCCCCGAGCAGCGCAGCGGGACTACGAGGGTCAAGCGCGGGATGGCCGACATGCTCAAGGGCGGCGTGATCATGGATGTGGTCACGCCCGACCAGGCCAAGATCGCTGAGGACGCTGGCGCGGTGGCCGTGATGGCCCTCGAGCGGGTGCCTGCTGACATCCGTGCCCAGGGCGGCGTGGCCAGGATGAGTGACCCGGACATGATCGCTGGGATCATCGAGGCAGTGTCCATCCCGGTGATGGCCAAGGCGCGGATCGGGCACTTCGTTGAGGCCCAGATCTTGGAATCGATGGGCGTGGACTATATCGATGAGTCCGAGGTACTCACCCCGGCCGATTACGCCAACCACATCGACAAGTGGAAGTTCACCGTGCCGTTCGTCTGCGGCGCCACCAACCTGGGGGAGGCGCTGCGCCGACTCACCGAGGGCGCTGCGATGATCCGGTCCAAGGGTGAGGCCGGCACGGGTGATGTCTCCAACGCCACGATGCATATGCGCAAGATCGGCGGGGAGATCCGCCGGCTGCAGAGCATGTCCGCTGACGAGTTGTTTGTCGCTGCCAAGGAGCTGCAGGCGCCGTACGAGTTGGTCAAGGAGGTGGCCGAGGCGGGCGCGTTGCCGGTTGTGATGTTCACCGCTGGTGGCATCGCGACACCGGCCGACGCCGCAATGATGATGCAACTGGGGGCGCAGGGAGTATTCGTCGGCTCGGGCATCTTCAAGTCCGGCAACCCGCAAGCGCGCGCTGAGGCCATCGTGAAGGCCACGACGTTCTATGACGACGCAGAGACGCTAGCCAGTGTGTCGCGCGGCCTGGGTGAGGCGATGGTCGGCCTCAACGTCGATGACATCCCCGAGCCGCACCGCCTGGCCGAACGCGGGTGGTGACGCCGCTCGTTGGCGTCCTCGCGCTGCAAGGTGACGTGCGCGAGCATCTCGATGCGCTGGCATTTGCCGGTGCCGAGCCAATATCGGTCCGCCGCTCGAGTGAATTGGCTCAGGTCGACGGGCTGGTTATCCCGGGCGGTGAGTCGACCACGATCGACCGGCTGACCCGCATCTTCGGTGTCCGCGATCCGCTGTTGGCTCGAATGGCTGAGGGTTTGCCGGTGTATGGGTCCTGTGCGGGCATGATCATGCTTGCCGATCAGGTCCTCGACGGGCACCGAGACCAGCAAAGCCTCGGCGGGCTGGACATCACCGTGCGGCGCAACGCCTTTGGCCGTCAGGTGGACTCCTTTGAATGTGATCTGCACATCGCGGGGCTCGCTGGCGATATGGCTTACGGTGATGGGTCCCGGGGTGGCGGGCCGTTCCGCGCCATCTTTATTCGGGCGCCCTGGGTGGAACGAGTCGGCAGCGACGTTGAGGTACTGGCCAGTGTCGACTATGAGGGTGTGGACCATGTCGTTGCTGTGCGCCAGGGCAACCTTTTGGCGACGTCCTTCCACCCGGAGGTGACGGGCGACCACCGGGTGCACGGTTTGTTCGTCGACATGGTGCGCTCCGCTGCCGGTAGCATCGACGATCGATCCATTGATAACCATGAGGGGCAGCAAACATGAGTGGTCACTCCAAGTGGGCGACGACCAAGCACAAGAAGGCGGCCATCGACGCCAAGCGTGCCAAGTCGTTCGCCAAGCTGATCAAGAACATCGAAGTGGCTGCGCGCACTGGCGGTGGAGACATGGCCGGGAACCCGACCCTCTACGACGCCGTGCAGAAGGCCAAAAAGACCTCCGTGCCGAACGACAACATCGAACGCGCTCTCAAGCGCGGCTCCGGGGCCGAGTCCGGTGGCGCCGACTACGAGGCCTTGACATATGAGGGATACGCACCGGGGGGAGTGGCCCTGCTCATCGAGTGTCTCACCGACAACAAGAACCGCGCCGTGATGGAAGTGCGCACGTCGTTGACTCGTAACGGCGCCCAAATGGCCGACTCGGGCTCGGTGGCCTATCTGTTCAACCGCAAGGGCGTCGTGGTGGTGCCACAAGAGGGGCACTCCGAGGACGAGATCCTCGAAGTGGTGTTGGACGCCGGTGCCGAAGATGTCATCCGTCACGACGGTGGGTTTGAGATCGTCAGCGAGGCGGGCGACATGCTGGGCGTGCGAACCGCACTGCAGGAAGCGGGCCTGGACTACGACTCCGCCGATGTCTCCTTCTTGCCGAGCGTCGAGGTGCCGCTGGACGCCGAGGGCGCGCGCAAGATGATTCGTGTCGTTGATGCCCTCGAGGACTGTGACGACGTGCAGAACGTATACACCAATGCCGACATCCCAGATGACGTGCTCGCTCAACTAGAGGACGACGACTAGAGCCCGGCTCGGATGTCTGCGACGTAGAGGGACGCGTGGAACATGGACGCGAGGCCCGGGTCTGTCGGTGTTAACTCGTGCACTTGTTCGTATGGAGGGAACGTGGAGCGACCGCCTCGCTGAAACCATCAATGTCTTGACCGATTTGGTGGGTCAGGCCCAGCGTTCGACGGTCGGCCTGGCCTCTGGTGCGTTGCTCGCAGATGTCGCGGAGTTGCAACGTGCCATTTCTGCGGCGTCCGCGGCTCAGACGCTTCGGCTGGCCCAGTTTGCGGCGCGCGATGAGGCCCGCGATGAGTATGGGGCGTTCGTCGAGGTCGATCACGGGGTAGGGCATGTGGCGGACTTCCGAACTGATGACGCCGCAACGGTGTTGGCTTTGCCACCATCCATGGCCCAGCGGCGTGTGCACACGGCGGCGCGCCTTGCATCGGTCTTGCCGGCCACCCTGCGCCTTGTGGCGGACGGAGGGCTTGATCCCTTTCGAGCGCAGATCGTCGCTGAGGAGACCCTGCTGGCGTCTGCGACAACATGTCAGTTGGTGGAAGAGCAGATCTACCCCGTGCTTCCGGAGATGACGCCCGGTGCGTTTCGGCGCCGGGTGCGCCGGGCAGTGGCCGCGGTAGACCCCGAGGCGGTGAAGGCTGACGCGGCACGTTCGCGGCAGCAGTTGTTCGTTTCGGTACGAGGGTGCGACGTGCCCGGGGTCAGCGAGTGGTTCGCGCGGCTGAACACGGAGGATTCGGTGTTGAGCTGGGCTGCCATCGATGCGGCGGGGCATCAGGCCAAGGCCGAGAATCCGACGCGGTCGATCGACCAGTGCAGAGCCGAGGCGCTCGCCGACCTCATTCTGGGCCGCGCCGAGGTCACCACCAGTGTTGTCATCCCGGTGCCCATTTTCCGTGATCTGACCTCCGCACCCAGCGCGCCTACGCCCTCTTCACCCACGACCGCCGGTTCAGCGGCCTCGATCTTTCAGCGGTTTGCAAGCGGCGTCGAGGTCATGGAATCGGGATCGTTCAGGCGGAGGTGATGCGCCTGTTGCTGGATCGCTTCGACGTCACGCTGGCGGGCATGCTGATCGACGCAGAGACCGGCGCAAATGTCGCCACCACGTCTATCGCGTACCGGCCACCTGCTCGGATCAAGAACTTCGTCCGGTTCCGTGATGGGACTTGCCGTTTCCCAGGATGCGGAGTCGCGGCCCGCCGGTGTGACCTCGACCATGTCGTTCCGTGGTCGTCTGGGGTCGGGATCGGCTCCGCCGGCCGAACGGAGCCGAACAACCTGATCTGTCTATGCCGTCGGCACCACAGAATCAAGACCCTGAGCAGGTGGACTCCGGTGCTCGACCCCGTCTCGGCAGAAGTGACCTGGACAGACCCCTACGGTCAAGACTGGCGAACAGCGCCCGTGGATCATCGAGAACAAGCTGTCGCCTAGCCCGGAGCCCGTCCACAGTCCCGGCTGAGCGTGCTGGCCCTGCGGGCTGCGGCGAGTCGATCACCGTGTGCAGTGACTCAGGCACGTAGCGTGAGAGCGAACACATGTTCGCACGCGCCATTGTCACGCGACTGGATATCGGATCGAGGAGGAACTGCCATGCGAGTGCTCGGCGTTGACCCCGGGTTGACCCGTTGTGGACTCGGCGTCGTCGAGGGCGAGCGCGGACGGTCCTTGAAGATGGTCGCGGTCGGTGTGGTGCGAACTCCCGTTGCCGATGATCCGGCCGAGCGGCTGCTCGCACTGCAGATCGAGATTGACCGGTGGCTGGCCGACTACAAGCCTGAGGCCATAGCCGTCGAGCGTGTCTTCGCCAAGGCAAACATCAAAGGCATCATGGGCACGGCCCAAGCATCGGCCGTTCCCATGCTCGCGGCGGCGCGACTCGGATTGCCGCTCGCGCTGCATACCCCCACCGAAGTCAAGGCTGCCGTCAGCGGGAACGGGCGGGCGGACAAGGCCCAAGTCACGCATATGGTCACCCGCATTTTGCGCTTGCAGGTTGCTCCCACGCCGGCGGATGCCGCAGATGCACTAGCTCTGGCGATTTGCCATCTCTGGAGGTTCGGCAGTCTGGATCAGCGGGCAGCAGCCGAGGTCAGCGACCGGATGAAGCGGGCCCAGGCATCAGCGGCCCAAGCCGCTCCCAACAGACTGGCCCAACTTCACCGGCAAGCGGCCAACGGCAAACAGCCTGCATCGGCACACTGGGCAGTTCGGGTTGGACAGATGCGCCGGGAAGGCAGCCAATGATCGCATCGATCCGTGGGGTAGTGGCCAAGGTCGGACTCGATCACCTCCTCGTCGAGGTCGGGGGAGTAGGGCTGCGGGTGCTGACCACGCCTGCGACTGCTGCCAGCCACCACACTGGATCGCAGGTGCACCTGCACACCTCAATGGTGGTGCGTGAAGAGTCCTTGACTCTCTATGGCTTCGCCGATGAGAACGCGCGTCTACTGTTCGAGCAGGTGCAAACGGTCTCCGGAGTGGGGCCCAGGCTGGCGCAAGCCATGTTGTCGGTGCACGACCCGAACACGGTCCGTCACGCTATCTCCAGCGGAGATCTGGTTGCTCTGACCAAGGTGCCCGGTATCGGTCGCAAAGGGGCGGAGCGCATTGTCCTAGAGCTCAAGGACAAAATCATTGTGCTCCCTGGCGATCACCATGTCGCCGTTTCGGAAGGCGGAGAGGGCTCCGGGTCGGGCGATAGTCATCCCGAAAGCGACCAAGTGGTGCAGGCACTGGTCGGATTGGGGTGGAACACCAAACAAGCCGAGCAAGCTGTCCACACGGTCCAGAAGTCCGGGCCAGCCTCCGCCGACAGCGGGTCTCAGCAGACCACGTCGGTCGCAGCACTCCTACGCGCGGCATTACGTGAGTTGGGTCGCTAGGTATGCCAGGAGACGTACAGTCCGGATGGGACGCCGAGGACGTGACGGACATCGAGTCCACTCGCGTTGTGGCCACCGCTGCAGCGGAGGAAGAAAGGCATGTCGAGGCCGCCCTTCGACCGAAACGTCTAGCAGACTTCCCTGGTCAAGATCGGGTATGCGACCAGCTCGGTTTGCTCCTCGAGGCGGCGAAGCGCCGAGAGGCTCCACCGGATCACGTGCTCCTCTCCGGGCCTCCGGGGTTGGGCAAGACGACCTTGGCCATGATCGTCGCCGCGGAGTTGGAGCAGCCGATCCGGATCACCAGTGGCCCCGCGATTCAACACGCAGGGGACCTGGCGGCGATTCTGTCTTCCTTGACTGAGGGCGAAGTCCTCTTTCTCGATGAGATCCACCGAATGTCGCGGCCGGCCGAGGAAATGCTCTACCTGGCCATGGAGGACTTCCGTGTCGATGTGATTGTCGGTAAGGGTCCTGGCGCGACGGCCATACCTCTGGAACTGCCGCCGTTCACGGTCGTCGGCGCGACCACCCGATCAGGCCTGTTGCCAGCGCCGTTGCGAGACCGATTCGGCTTCACCGGACATTTGGATTTCTATTCGACAGGCGATCTGATCACCATTCTCCGCAAGAATGCAGAGTTGCTGGAAATCGAGGCCGATCAGGCCGGTATCCATCAGATTGCCTCGCGGTCAAGGGGCACGCCAAGGATTGCGAACCGCTTGCTGCGTCGAGTGCGCGACTGGGCGCAGGTGCACGGCGGCCATGTGGTCGATGAACCGGCTGCGCTTTCAGCGCTCGATCTCTTCGATGTGGACATCCTCGGGTTGGATCGGTTGGACCGCGCCGTACTGCACGCACTTTGCGGCCGATTCGGTGGCGGGCCGGTCGGTCTGAGCACCCTGTCGGTCGCAGTCGGTGAGGAGCCTGACACTGTCGAGACAGTGGCCGAACCCTTCCTCGTCCGCGAAGGATTCATCACCCGGACACCGCGCGGCCGGGCCGCATCAGCGCGTGCGTGGCAGCATCTGGGTCTCACGCCGCCAGCGGGTGCATCGCCGCTAGCCCAACAAACCCTGCCGTTGAATTCTGACCCCGGACGTCTGGGCTGATCCTCACCGACCAGGTGTGCAGTCTTTTGTGAGGCGCGGACACCTCATTTAGACTGCACCGGACCCCGCGCGATGTCGGGTGCGCACAAAGCGCCCGCGCACCGCGACCTTTCACACTGTGACCCTCTCGAAGGATGTTCATGCCCTTTATTGCCTCCGCCGCCTCCGGCGGTGAGAGTGGATCGCTGTCTCTGCTCATTATTGCGATTCCGCTAGCACTCTTGGGCTACTTGATGATTGCGCAACGTCGCCGGGCCAAGCGCCAAGAAAAAGCTCAGGCCGCGCTGGAACTGGGCGATGCGGTGATGACCAGGGCAGGTATGTTCGGCGTGATCACGTCTTTGGATGGCCCAACCGTGGCGCTGCGCGTTGCTCCGGGAGTCGAGATCCGCTTTGACCGACGTGCGGTGGTGCCTGCTTCCATCCCGGGCAATGACTCATCACCGGACGACGACGGTGATGACACCGGCCCCAGTACTACCCCGCACCCAGGGCAGGGCTGAGCCGCCGGATGGCAATCAAAGCACGCAATCGCTCGGCTGTTCGCACGCTCTGGGCGCTGGTGACCATCGTGGTCCTGCTCTTCGGCGGCTTGATGGCGGCGAGCCAGTGGGCCGACCCGAAGGCGCAACTGACCCCATTGCTCGGTCTAGACCTTGCCGGTGGGCGGCAGATCGTCATCCAACCGGTCGTCACAGGCACCAATGAGACGTCTGAGGAGCAGGTCCAGCAAGCCATCGACATCATCCGTCGGCGCATCGACGGCAGCGGCACGGCGGAGGCCGAAGTGTCCCGCCTCGGCTCGGACAACATCGCTGTCGCGATCCCGGGCAACCCATCGGCCGCGCAGTTGGAGGCGCTGAGCCGTTCTTCGCAGCTGCAGTTCCGCTCCGTCCTCGTGGCGCAACCAACCGGCCCCGACGTCGAGCCCCCTGCCCCCGAGCCGGTCTTGCCGTTGCCGGACAGTTTTGAACCGCCCGAGCCGGACCCCGCTGAGGGTGGCGGCGGTGAAGACACCGGTGAGTCCGACACGTCGGTGGAAGAGCCGGCGCAGGACGAATCGACTGAAGACGTCGACAATGCCGCCGTGCCTGACGGCCTGCGTGCCCAAGATGACGCCGAGCAGACCGGCGGCGATCAGGAGCCAGCCCCCGACAGCGACCCGGCCGTCGACCTTCCCGCTCTGGACGACGCGGAGATCACCGACCTCCAGCCTCCGCCCGAGGATCTGGCACCTCTTGATGCCGGCCCCAGCGATCTGGGCCAGATCACTGCCGAGCTCGAGCAGGAATTCCTTGCGTTGAACTGTCTGGAGGACTTGGACGCCCAGGCCGAACGGGTGGCTGGGCAGGCCGAGGACGCGCCAGTGGTGGCCTGTGCCACGGACGGCACCGAGAAGTACATTCTCGGGCCCGTCGAGCTCACCGGCGCATCGGTCGAGGACGCCACCGCGGGCCTGGAGGAGCGTCAAGGCGGAGTGACCGGTCGCGTGCAGGTCTCACTCGACCTCGACGACGAGGGTGGCGCTGACTTCGCCGAGATCACCGCTCGACTCTTTGGTTTCCCGCAGGGTCAGGCGCAGAACCGCTTCGCGATCGTGTTGGACGGCAGTGCGATCACTGCTCCAGGAATCAACGAGCCGATCTCCGGTGGACAGGCGAGCATCACCGGCGACTTCACCATGGAGACAGCCGAAGTCCTGGCCAACCAGATCAAGTTCGGCGCACTGCCGATCTCGTTCGAAACGCTGACCAGCGAGCAGATCAGCCCCACACTCGGTGGGGAGCAATTGCGCCTGGGCATTATCGCCGGGATCATCGGCCTGCTCCTCGTCTTCTTCTACTCTCTGGTCCAATACCGGGCCCTCGGCTTGGTCACCATTGGGTCACTGGCCGTCGCAGCATTGTTGGCCTACCTCAGCGTTACTCTGCTGGGCTGGGCGACGAACTTTCGGCTCACCATGGCCGGAGTCACCGGCCTCATCGTTGCCATCGGCATCACTGCCGACTCGTTCATCGTGTACTTCGAACGCGTCCGAGACGAGGTCCGCGCCGGCCGGCCGCTGCGCTATGCCGTCGACACCGGGTGGGCTCGCGCCCGCCGCACCATCTTGATCTCAGACGCGGTGAACCTGATCGCAGCTGGCGTGCTGTTCTGGCTCTCGGAGTCCAGTGTCAAGGCCTTTGCCTTCACACTCGGCATGATCACTGTCATCGACCTGATTGTGATCTTCATGTTCACCCACCCCGTGGTCAGCGTGCTCGCCAACACCAAGTTCTTCGGCGAGGGCCACAAGTGGTCGGGGATGGACCCGGAGCGTCTCGGCGCCAAGCGCTCCACATACCTGGGCCGCGGCCGCCTGAACCTACCGCCGGTCAAAGTCAAACCTTCCCGCGCGGAGATCGAAGGAGGCACGGTCTAGATGGCCAAGTTCGCTCAGTTGGGCAACGACCTGTACACCGGCAAACGATCCTTCGACATCGTCGGGCGCCGCAAGGTCTGGTATGCCGTCTCTGCTGTCCTGATCGCTCTGTCGCTGGTGGGCCTACTGGGACGCGGACTCAACTTTGGCATCGAGTTCCGTGGCGGGTCCGAGCTGCGCATCAGCAGTGTGAGTGACACCTCCGAGTTCGAGGACACAGCGGTGGCCGCTGTCGAGCAGTCAGCACCGGAGGCTGACGCGACGGTGACCCTGATCGGCGACGACACCGTCCGCGTGCAGACCGGACAGTTGGAGAGCGCTCAGTCCGAGGAGGTACGTGCTGATCTGGCTGAAGCATTCGGGGTCTCGACCGACGAGGTGACAAGTTCGTTCGTCGGTCCTTCATGGGGCGACACCGTCACCAACAAGGCGATTCAAGCCCTCATTGTTTTCCTGCTCCTTGTCTCCTTGGTCCTGGCACTGTATTTCCGGACCTGGAAGATGGCGGCTGCGGCGCTGGTGGCCTTGCTACATGATGTCGCCTTCACTGTCGGCACCTACGCCTTGCTCGGGATCGAAGTGTCCCCGGCCTCGATGATCGGCTTCTTAACGATTCTGGGGTACTCGATCTACGACACCATCGTGGTGTTCGACAAAGTCCGTGAGAGCACCGAGCAAGCGATGGACACCGGCCGCATGTCCTACGCCGAAGCCGCCAATCTTGCGGTCAACCAGACGCTGGTGCGTTCGATCAACACCTCCGTGGTCGCTTTGCTGCCCGTGGCCACCATTTTGATCGTGGGCGTGCTCTTCATCGGCCCGGGCACCTTGCTCGACCTCGCTGTGGCGCTCTTCGTCGGCATCGCCGTGGGTACCTTCTCGTCTATCTTCATCGCAACGCCGCTGTTGGTGCAGTTACGCCAAGGCGACGAAGAGGTGCAGGCACTAGACAAACGTGTCGGGCGCCGAGCAACCCGGGCGCAAGCCCGGCAGTCAGTCTCGGCAGGCAAGGGGGCACCCGAGATTGTCGAGGCCGACGTCGCTGCCGGACCGGACCCAGCGGCCGGGGGTGGAGACAGCACTCAGACGGATCCTTCGGCGCGCGAGAGCGTCGTGGGTCGCGAAGTGCACCCGTATGCACAGCGAGGCCCCCGCAACCAACCCAAGCGACCACCGAGGTCACGCCGGTGAGTCAGTCGACCGACGCGGCCCTGGCAGCGGACGTCGAGGCGATCCTGCGCGATGTGCCCGACTTCCCCGAGCCCGGCATTGTGTTCAAAGACTTCACCCCGCTGCTGGCAGATCCACTGCTCAGCGCTCGGGTGGTCGCGGACGTGGCCACCCGACACCGCGACCGGGTCGATGCTATCGCCGGGATCGAGGCACGCGGCTTCCTCTATGGTGCCGTGCTCGCGCATACCCTCGCTGTGCCGTTCGTGCCGATCCGCAAGGTGGGCAAACTGCCCCGCCACACCCACCGGGTGGACTACGACCTGGAGTACGGCAGCGCGACCCTGGAAATGCACCGTGACGCCGTGCACCCTGGTCAACGCGTGCTGGTCGTGGACGACGTGTTGGCCACCGGCGGCACCGGCGCGGCGACCGTAGAGCTGCTGCGACGGGCGGAGTCGGTGGTGGTCGCCTTCGAGGTGATCTTGGAGATCACTGCCCTCCAGGGTCGAGCTGCCTTGCCAGACATCACGGTCCAGTCGCTGCTGCAGGCGTGAGGGCTGACCGGCCCGGCCATGCAGGTGACCACGGTGCAGCGCATACACTGATCCGATGAGCGAGGACGTCGCCACGACGGCACCCTCGGGGGCTGGGCAGCCATCGCCCGCACCGGGGGGGCATGGCAGCAACGCCCGCAGTCGCTGGTCGATTCTAACGGGCACGCGTCCGGCTGAGCACCCGGAGCTGGAGCCGCTGCTACGTGCGGTGCGGGCCACGCACCCTAAGGCCGACCCATCCGTCATCCATCGTGCCTACCGAGTGGCTGACGCCGCACACCGTGGACAGTTGCGCAAGAGTGGCGATGCGTACATCACGCACCCCCTCGCTGTGGCCACGATCTTGGCTGAGCTGGGCATGACACCCTCCACCATTGCCGCAGCCCTGTTGCACGACACAGTCGAGGACACCGACTACTCACTGAAACAGTTGAAGGCCGAGTTCGGCGAGGAGATCGCCATGCTCGTCGATGGCGTGACCAAGTTGGACAAGGTCGTCTATGGAGAGGCTGCTCAGTCCGAAACTGTCCGCAAGATGGTCGTGGCGATGTCGCGAGACATCCGTGTGTTGGTCATCAAACTCGCTGACCGGCTCCACAACGCTCGCACTTGGCGCTACGTCTCCGCCGCCTCCGCGGCGCGGAAAGCCGCTGAAACGCTCGAGATCTATGCCCCGCTAGCGCACCGCCTCGGGATGAACACCATTAAGTGGGAGCTGGAGGACCTCTCCTTCGCCTATCTTTACCCCAAGGTGTACGAGGAGATCGTGCGCATGGTGGCTGAGCGCTCCCCGGCTCGTGAGGAGTACCTCACCGGAGTGCGGGCGCAGATCAGTGCCGACCTCAAGTCATCCAAGATCCGGGCTACCGTCACCGGCAGACCCAAGCACTACTACTCCGTCTATCAGAAGATGATCGTCCGGGGTCACCATTTCGAGCAGATTTACGATCTTGTTGCTGTGCGCGTGTTGGTCGAGTCGATCGGTGATTGCTATGCCGTGCTAGGGGCGCTGCACGCACGGTGGAACCCTGTGCCGGGGCGTTTCAAGGACTACATCGCGGTGCCCAAGTTCAACATGTATCAGTCGCTGCATACCACCGTGATGGGCCCTGAGGGTAAGCCGGTCGAGGTCCAGATCCGCACCCACCACATGCACCGGCGTGCTGAGTACGGGGTAGCGGCGCATTGGAAATACAAGGAGAGCGCTAAGTCCAAGACGCCGTCGGCCGAGGGGGCCAGCGGCGACATGCCGTGGCTGCGTCAACTCGTGGATTGGCAGCGTGACACCGCCGACCCGGAAGAGTTCCTGGAGTCGTTGCGCTATGAGATTCACGCAGCGGAGGTGTATGTATACACCCCCGCGGGGGATGTGGTTGCCCTACCCTCTGGGTCAACGACCGTGGACTTCGCGTATGCCGTGCACACCGAAGTGGGGCACCACTGCGTCGGGGGCCGAGTGAATGGCAAGTTGGTGCCCCTGGAGAACGAACTGGTCAGCGGTGACGTCATAGAGATCATTACCTCCCGTGCACAGGACGCGGCGCCCAGTCGCGACTGGTTGAAGTTCGTGAAGAGTGGGCGAGCGCGCAACAAGATTCGTCAGTGGTTCTCCAAGGAGCGACGCGAGGAGGCCATCGAGTCCGGCCGCGACCAGATCGCCAAGGTTTTGCGCAAGCGCAACCAGCCGATCCAGCGCTTGATGTCGCACGACTCATTGATGGCTGTCGCCGGTGACCTGCGGTACCAGAGCATCGAGGCACTGTTTGCAGCAGTGGGGGAGTCGCACGTTTCGCCGGACCACGTCGTGAAGCAGCTGATTGCAACGCTCGGCGGCGAAGCCGGAGCAACCGAAGACTTAGCTGAAGCAGTCCTGCCGCACCGAGGCCGTTCTCGCAGTGCCGACCCGGGTGTCACCGTCGTCGGGGCTGGGGATGTCTGGGTCAAGGTGGCAAAGTGCTGCACCCCGGTGCCAGGAGACGAGATTCTCGGCTTCGTCACCCACGGCAAGGGTGTCTCGGTGCATCGTGTCGATTGCAACAACGTGGAGACGCTGCGGCGCAACC
>JBATUU010000130.1:0-16370 GCA_049671385.1 Ornithinimicrobium sp.
GGTCTCCGCTGAGGACTTCGAAGGATCGGCCGGCGATGAATCAGGCGGACGAGAAGCCGGTCCGGGCCAAGACTCCTAGGCCGACCGGCGCGTCAGCGTTGACCCACCTGCCGCAGCGGCTTACCGTGGCAGGACATCTCCCCGACGCACGGGGTCACTCATCGCCAAAGATTCATCGGAGGACTTGGCCACAGGCTCAATCGTCCTGAGCCAGGTCTGCACGAGTTTGTTGCCCGGAAGTTTGCTCAACGATACGGAGGATGCCGTGGTAGCGGGAGCACATCTGCCCGGCACGGCCGTGGCAGCGCCAACCCAGGGCGTCCTGTTCCAACACGATCCGCACTCTGTTGACGATGATGCCGGATATCGCGGCCCCACCGCCTGTGGCGCTGCGGGGGTGACCTATCGGCAACTCGACTACTGGGCGCGGACGGGGTTGTTGGAGCCCTCGGTGCGCAACGCCAGCGGGTCCGGCACTCAGCGCGTGTACAGTTTCCGCGACATTCTGGTGCTCAAGATCAGCAAGCGCTTGCTGGAGACCGGTGTCTCGCTGCAGCAGATCCGTGTCGCGGTGATGCAATTGCGCGAGCAAGGCGTCGAGGACCTGGCCAATATCACGCTGATGAGCGATGGCGCCAGCGTGTATGCCTGCACCTCTGACGATGAGGTCATTGACTTGGTGCGGGGTGGGCAGGGCGTCTTCGGGATTGCTGTCGGCAGTGTGTGGCGAGAGGTTGAAGGCCAACTCGCTCAGTTGCCGAAGGAACCCAGTGCAACCCCAGCAGCTGCAGCAGGCGACGAGCTCTCGGCCCGCAGAGCTGCTCGTACGACCGGTTGACGACAGCGCCACCTGCCCCGGGCTGAGCAACTGTCAACCTGCTATTTTTAGGTCCCGTTCACGCCGTCGTATCGGGGGAGGCGAAGCCTGCTCCGCTAAGGAGCCAGATGAGTTCGTCCACGCCCAACTCCCAGGGCACAGATCATGTCGCCCCTGAGTTCGTATCGCGTCATATTGGCCCGCGAGACGCTGATCTGGTGACGATGGCGCAGGCCCTGGGCTATGACAGCCTCGATGCTCTGATCGACAAAGTGGTCCCTGCGGAGATCCGCAGTGAATCCGCTCTGTCCATTGAAGCCGCGCCCAGCGAGGGAGCGGTCTCGGCACAGTTGCGTGATTTCGGATCCCGCAACACGGTCCTCACCTCGATGATCGGTTTGGGCTACTACAACACGGCTACTCCTCCGGTGGTACGTCGTAACCTCTTGAAGAACCCAGCCTGGTACACCTCATACACGCCCTATCAGGCCGAGATATCGCAGGGCCGGCTCGAGGCGCTGTTGAACTTCCAGACCATGTGTAGCGACCTGACCGGGTTGGCGACCTCGGGCGCTTCACTGTTGGATGAGCCCACGGCCGCTGCCGAAGCGATGACCGTGATGCGCCGCAGTAGCAAGGTCGCCAAGGACGCAGTCCTTCTGGTCGATGAACACCTCCTACCGCAAACGCATGCCGTTCTGCGCACCCGAGCCGAGCCGATGGGCATCGAAATCGTCCGGGGCGACCTCGACGCTGTGACCGACGGTCCCACTTGGGAGCAGATGTGCCGAGGCCGGACGGTGTTCGGAGTCATCGTTCAGTATCCCGGCGCAGATGGCCGCATTCGTGATTTCGGCCCCTTGACCGAGGCGGCTCATGAGGCGGGAGCCTTGGTGACCGCAGCCTGCGACCTGTTGGCGCTGACCTTGCTCACCCCGCCGGGGGAGTGGGGCGCCGATATTGCGGTTGGCTCGGCGCAGCGTTTCGGCGTGCCCATGAGTTTCGGCGGTCCGCACGCGGGCTACATGAGCCTGCGCACTGGCCTCGAGCGGATGTTGCCGGGCAGGTTGGTCGGCGTCAGCAAGGATGCCGACGGTGCCACGGCCTACCGGCTGGCCTTGCAGACCCGAGAGCAGCACATCCGACGGGAAAAGGCCACGTCCAACATCTGCACGGCTCAGGTTCTGCTGGCTGTCATCTCCAGCATGTACGCCGTGTGGCACGGACCAGAGGGCATCAAGGCCAATGCGATGCGGACCTATCACCGAGCCCATGTGCTGGCGCATGCTCTGCGCGCCGGAGGATATGGCGTGAGCGAAGAGGACTTCTTCGACACCCTGAGCGTCACCGCTGTCGGGCGGGCGCGGCGAATCGTCCAGCGCGCTGAAGGTCGCGGCGTGAACTTGTGGTGTCGCGATGAGGACACCGTCTTGCTCAGTGTGGACGAGACCACGATCCCCGCCCATCTTTTCGTGGTGTGCGACTCCTTCAACGTGCCACGTCCAGCGTGGGACGAGGTGATGGAGCAGGTGAGCGAGGTGGACTGGGCCGACCAGCATCGGCGCACTTCGACATACCTGGAACACCCGGTATTTCACAGTTATCGCAGTGAGACGTCGATGTTGCGCTACATGCGCAAGTTGGCTGACAAGGACTTCGCACTCGATCGCGGCATGATCCCGCTGGGGTCCTGCACGATGAAACTCAACGGCACCACCGAGATGGAAACAATTACCTGGCCCGAGTTCGCCGCTATTCACCCCTTCGCACCAGCCAATCAATCGATGGGCTATCACGAGCTCATCGATGAGTTGAGCCTGTGGATGTGTGAAGTCACCGGGTATGACCAGGTCAGTTTGCAGCCGAATGCCGGGTCACAGGGCGAGTTTGCTGGGTTGCTGGCGATTCGCGGCTATCACCGTGCCAACGGTGATGAGCAGCGAAGGATCTGTTTGATCCCGCAAAGCGCGCATGGCACGAACGCGGCAAGCGCGATCATGGCGGGAATGAAAGTCGTGGTGATCAAGACCACCGACTCCGGTGATATCGACCTGCAGGACCTCGACGCCAAGATCGAGAGCCACGGTGCTGAGCTGGCCGCGGTGATGGTGACCTATCCCTCGACGTACGGCGTCTTCGAGGCGACGATCACCGACGTGTGCGACCGGGTCCACAAGGCCGGCGGACAGGTATACGTCGACGGTGCGAACCTGAATGCCTTGATGGGTTTGGCCAAGCTGGGGCAGTTCGGCGGTGATGTCAGCCACCTCAATCTGCACAAGACCTTCTGCATCCCGCATGGTGGCGGCGGGCCGGGCGTGGGGCCGGTCGCAGTGCGGGAACACCTCGCGCCGCACCTGCCCAACCACCCATTGGACTCCACGGCCGGCCCCGATGACGGTGTCGGGGCCATCTCCGGCGCTCCGTTCGGCTCGGCTGGCATCTTGCCGATCAGCTGGGCTTACGTGCGGCTCATGGGGGGTGCTGGCCTGACCAAATCGGCCAAGGTCGCTGTGCTCTCAGCCAACTACATCGCCCATCGGTTGCGTGCGCACTACCCCATCCTCTACAGCGGCGAGGGCGGCCTGGTCGCTCACGAGTGCATCTTGGACCTGCGGGCTTTGACGAAGTCGACCGGTGTGAACGTCGACGACGTTGCAAAGCGGCTGATCGACTACGGCTTTCACGCACCCACGATGTCCTTCCCGGTGGCAGGCACCCTGATGGTGGAGCCCACCGAGAGCGAAGACCTGGCCGAGATCGACAGGTTCTGCGACGCGATGATCGCGATCCGCCACGAGATCGATGAGGCTGCTGGCGGCGACGTGGCCGCGAGTGTCTTGCGCGGTGCCCCGCATACTGCGTTGTCCCTGGCCTCGGACTGGGCCTACGACTACGACCGAATGACCGCGGTCTACCCCGGGACTGTCGACCCTGCCGCGAAATACTGGCCGCCGGTTCGCCGGGTGGATGGAGCCTGGGGCGATCGCAATCTGCAGTGCAGCTGCCCGCCGATCGAGGAACTGGCCGAGGACTGAGCGACTGCGTTGGCCCAGCGCGCCGGTGTGTGGTTAGGTCTGCGCATGGGTGTTGAGGTCAGTTCCGCCGCGTTCACACGCGACCAACGAGTTAACTTCCGGCAGAAGGTTCTGCTGGACCTGGATGTCTTCGAGCGGATGCTGGAGGAGTCGCGGTTCGACTTCACCCGGCCACAGATGGGCTTGGAGGTTGAGCTCAGCCTGGTCGATGAGAACACGCTCGATCCGGCACTGATCAATGACGAAGTGCTGGAAGACCTGAAGGAACGCCAAGACGGCGACTTCACGGCGGAGGTCGGCAAGTACAACATCGAGATCAACGTGCCACCGCGCCCGATGGCCGGAGATCAAGCGGTGCGCCTGGAACGATGGCTGTCCCAGTCCTTGCGCCATGCCGGCGACTCGGCCCGCGAGCACGGTGCACGTGTCGTTGCGACCGGGATCATTCCGACCCTGCAGAGCGATCTTTTCGAGGACGACTGGCTCAGCACCGGCGTGCGCTACCTAGCACTGAACGACGCGGTGCTGAACGAGCGTGGCGAGGGCATGCAACTCGATATCGAGGGCCCCACCGGTGAGGAGGTTGTGGCCTACTACGAGACTATTGGTCCGCTGTCCGGTTGCACGTCGGTTCAGTTGCACCAACAAGTGACTCCCCAAGATTTCCCGACGTACTGGAACGCGGCTTCGGTCATCTCCGGTGTGCAGATCGCGATCGGCGCCAACTCTCCGTACCTGTTCGGTCGACGGCTCTGGGCAGAGACCCGGGTGCCGCTTTTCTCGCAGATGACGGACACTCGCAGCGAAGAGCTCAAGCACCAGGGCGTGCGGCCGCGATCCTATTTCGGGCGCAACTGGATCACCTCGATTTTCGACCTGTTCGAGGAGAACGTGAACTGCTTCCCGGCGCTGCTGCCGGAGGTCAGCGACGAAGACCCGGTCAACGTCCTGGAGGACGGCGGCACCCCCGAGCTGCACGAGTTGAAGCTGCACAACGGGACGGTATGGCGATGGAATCGACCGATCTACGACACGTCCCAGGGCGTGCCGCACCTCCGAGTCGAGAACCGCGTCCTTGCTGCTGGTCCCAGCGCGATCGACATGGTTGCCAACGCGTGCTTCTACTACGGACTGCTGGAGCGACTGACCTCCAGCGGGCGACCGCTGTGGACCAAGATGGCCTTCAACGACGCCGAGAAGAACTTCTTCGATGCCTCCCGATTTGGCATCGACACCACGATGAGCTGGCCAGGGCTGGGCAAGGTGGCGGCCACTGACTTGATCGCCGATCACCTGATCGAGGAGGCCAACGAGGGCCTAGCCGCACTCGGGCTGCGGCGTCAGGTTCGGGAGCACTATCTGGAGGTCATTGAGGGCCGATGCAAGGCCAAGCAGAATGGTGCGAGTTGGCAGGTTGCAGTGACCGAGAAGTATGAGGCAGCCGGCCATGATCGTGGCGAGGCGCTTCATCTGATGTTCGAGCACTACGTCGAGCACATGGAGCAAAACCAGCCTGTTCACACGTGGCCGATCCCGGACGTGGAGCCGAAGGACAGCGCGCAGTAAGCATTTCCGAAGTGGACGGGGAACGGACTCCTGTCGAGCGAGGCCTCGCTCGACAGGAGTCTGTTGTCACGGTGGTCTGCGTCGCCCCGATCAGCGTGAGCGGTTCCAGGCCTCGATCACGCGATCCTCGTGGTGGTGCCCCAGGACAGCGATCTTGCCGGTATCAAAGGTGACGCGGC
Source organism: Ornithinimicrobium sp. (assembly GCA_049671385.1). GTDB lineage: Bacteria > Actinomycetota > Actinomycetes > Actinomycetales > Dermatophilaceae > Ornithinicoccus. The sequence goes on from JBATUU010000130.1 coordinate 5,601, forward strand.
GACCCCAGCGTGGGTTCTGACGAAGGTAGACACCAGCCAGGATCCGCAAACAGTGCCCGTGACCGACCAGTGCCACATCGCCATCATGCAGGTGTTGGTACACCTCCTCCAGCACCCGGCTCGCACGACCGGCGACCTCCTCGACAGTTTCGCCGGGGGTCTCACCCGGGATGACACCGTGCTCGAAGACGTTCCACAGAAATCCGCGCTTTTCGCGAATCTCCGCAGTGGTGACGCCTTCGTAGCCGCCGTAATCCCACTCGACAAGGTTGTCGTCGATGATGTCCGGCTCGAGTCCGACCAGTTCTGCAGTGTGCCGGGCGCGGTTCAGCGGTGAACAGCGCACGTGCGCGAAGGTGAACTCCGTCAGGACCGGTCGCACCTCTCGGGCGGCTTCCTCGCCCTCGGGCAGCAGCGGGAGGTCGGTCAATCCGGTGTGTTGACCCGACCGTGACCACTCGGTCTCGCCATGCCGGACCAACACCAGTCGGCCATCGGGGATGATCGGATTGCCCTTGTCGTCGAAGTCCATGCTCGGACGGTAGCGGACTTCACCGACGCAGGCATCCCAGTGGCGAATGCGCCCCCTGCATACCGTTTGTTTCCGTCCGCGCCACGTGTTCGCCATCTGGCGATGCCACACTCGCCCGATGTCCCCTGAAGCGCAGGCGTCATCCTCGCTCCGCCGCACCCTGAGCACAGGGCAAGCGGTCACCATCGGGGTGGGATCGATGGTCGGCGCCGGCGTCTTCGTCGTGTGGTCACCGGCGGCTGCGCTGACCGGCACGCCTGGTCTGCTGCTGCTCAGCTTGTTGCTGGTCACTGTCGTGGCGGCGTGCAATGCCTACTCCTCGGCCATTCTCGGGGTGCGATTCCCCAACGCCGGGGGGACCTATGTGTACGGCACCCGCTGCCTGGGGCCGTTACCAGGCTTCTTGGCTGGCTGGTGCTTCGTGGTGGGTAAGACCGCGTCATGCGCAGCCATGGCGCTGACGTTGGGGTTGTACGTATCGCCTGGTGATCCACGGGTCGCGGCTGCCGGCGCCGTGCTCGTGCTCGGCGTCGCGAATGCCTTGGGCGCCCAGCGGTCTGCGTCCCTGTCGCGGGTCTTGGTCACTCTCACCCTGAGCGTGCTGGCTGGGCTCGCGCTGAGCGCGCTCTGGATGGCTGTAGCGGGGAGAACGGGATCGCCGATGACCCCCGCTGAAGCCATCGGGCCGGGCGGGGCATACGGAGTGCTGCAGGCCGCGGGACTGCTGTTCTTCGCCTTCGCCGGCTACGCCCGTATTGCAACACTGGCCGAGGAGGTGCGCGATCCGGAACGGACGTTGCCGCAAGCGATCACCGTGACCTTCGTCGTCGTTGCCGGTGTCTATGCGGCAGTAGCCCTGCTCGTGCTGGGAACGATCGGCATCGAGGGCGCCGCAGCCACGCAGACACCGCTAGCGGCTGTTGCAGACGACGTCTGGGACGGCGAGTTCGGCTGGGTCGTCCAGGCGGCGGCGCTGTGTGCGGCCACCGGCGCCTTGCTCAACATGTTGTTGGGCGTTTCGCGGGTGCTCTTGGCGATGGCGCGCGATGGTCATCTGCCGCAGCCTGTGGCGCGCGTCAGTGGCCCGCGCCGGTTGCCCTGGGTGGCCGAGGCAGCAGTGACCGTCACGGTGCTGGTGGTGGTGTTGAGCGTTGATGTGCGCGGGGCCATCGGATTCTCTAGTTTCGGAGTGTTGCTGTACTACGCGGTCACAAACCTCAGCGCGTGGACGGTGCGTGCTGGCGCCTGGTGGCAGTCGGCTGCGCCGGCGATCGGCTTGATCGGTTGCCTGGTGTTGGTCGCCGCGCTCCCGCTGACCTCGGTGTTCGGCGGGGCCCTCGTGGTAACGCTCGGAATTGGGTGGTATGCCGTGACGCGCCGGTCCAGAATGGCTGGATGACAGATTCACACCCCGACTACCAGTGGGGACAGTTGAGTGTCGAGACTGCGCCGAAAGGGGCGGATCTGCTCAATCTGCTTGCCCGGGTGGACAACACTGATGAGTTCCTGGACGTCGAGGACCTCATCGAAGATCTGGGCTCGGCTGCCTTTGATGCAACGCAGGACTCCTGGGCGGTGTGGTGTGGGCAGGAGATGGTCGGCATCGGCCAAGTATTCGTTCCCGAAGCGCTCAGCAATGAGGGCCTTGCGCGGGCCCATCTCTTCGGGGGTATCCATCCGAGCTATCGAGGGCGAGGACTTGGGCGGGACCTCCTGCTGCGCCAAGAACAGCGCGCCGTCGCCCTGGCTCAGGAAAGGCACCCTGAGCAGCCCATCATGCTGTACGTCGACGGGGGAGTGCCGGGTGCCGCGGTGCGCCCTTTGCTGACCCACCGCGGCTACGACGTTGCCCGGTACTTCGCTCACATGGTCCGTCCTATATCAGCTGGTCCCGTTGTGTCGCGACGCGGTCTTCCTGGCGGAGTTACCCTCCTGACTCCGACCCTGTCGATGTCTGAGCGGCTGCGGCAGGTCCACAACCTTGCGTTCGAGGATCACTGGGGCTCTGGCCCCAGGACTGAGCAGTCGTGGAGGGAAACGCAGGAGTCGCGCAGTCAACGCCCTCAGTTCTCCACCGTCGCTGTCGATGCCGCCGGCGAACCCTTGTCGTATGTGTGGGCGGCGCAGTGGGTCGAACGCGAGCTGTATATCGAGGCTGTGGGCACGGTGCCCTCGGCTCGCCATCAGGGTCTAGCCGGCGCGTGCCTGACGCGCACCCTCGATCTTGCGGCGAGTAGTGGGGAGTACGACCAGGTCGACCTCGGTGTCGATTCAGCAAGTCCCACAGGCGCGACCCGACTGTATGAGCAACTCGGTTTCCACGTCGACCGCACGTTCGCCCTATATTCTCGGCCCGCTGCTGACTCGGCGATCCGCGCGGGTGTCTGACTCCGGTTGCGAGGTCAGCCGGTGGCATTCACGCTGGAGTACATGACTGAGAACACCCAGGACACACACAGCAACAGCAGCAGCAGCAAGACGATCGCCTTTCTCGTCGCAGCCGAGGGCATTGAACGTGTCGAGTTGACACAACCGCGCGACGCGGTGACAGACGCTGGGATGACTGCCCATGTCCTCAGCCCAGAAACCGGCACGGTCCAGACGTTGGATCACTTGGACAAGGCCGAGGAGATCGCGGTGGACCATGCCGTGGCTGAGGTGTCCGTGCAGGACTACGATGCCTTGGTGCTGCCTGGGGGAGTGGCAAACCCAGATGCTCTGCGCACCGACGAGGCTGCGGTTTCGTTCATCGCGGACTTCGTGGCCAGCGGCAAGCCGGTAGCGGCAATCTGCCATGCACCATGGACCCTCATCGAGGCCAAGGTGGTAGATGGGGTCCGATTGACATCGTTCCCCAGCCTGGCCACAGACCTTCGCAACGCCGGTGCCGAATGGGTCGACGAACAGGTGGTCGTGGACGGGAATCTGATCACCAGCCGCAACCCCGATGACCTGCCTGCGTTCATCAGCGCTCTCATGGAGGCCACGCAGCACGGACCTGACTCGGCGCGGCAGGCCGCCCAGTAGGGGTCGGCTCCACAATCCTGGTGGATATCAGCCAGGTGAGTCTCCTGAATCGGCCGCGCGCGCGACGCCGAGGCTGGCAGCGGTTTAGGGTGAAGTGTGGCGAGATTTTACGACATCCATCCGCAGGATCCTCAGCCCAGACTGGTCTCGCACGTGGCCGCAGCTCTGGGCGAGGGGGGACTGGTGGCCTTCCCCACCGACGCCTGTTACGCCTTGGGGGCCCAACTCGGTAACGCCGATGCGAAGCAGCGGATCATCGACATTCGCAAGCTGGACGACAAGCATCACTTCACCTTGATCTGTGCCGATTTCGCCCAGCTGGGGCAGTTTGTGCAGTTGGACAACGCGGTCTTTCGAGCGGTCAAGGCCGCCACGCCTGGCCCGTACACCTTCATCTTGCCGGCGACCCCCGAGGTGCCCAAGAAGGTCCTGCATCCCAAGAAGAAGACCATCGGCGTGCGCATTCCCGATCACCGGATCACCCAGGCATTGGTCGCTGAGTTGGGAGAGCCGATGTTGACCAGCACCCTGTTGCTGCCGGGACATGAGGAGCCGCTGGCCAGGGGTTGGGAGATCGAGGAAGAGTTGGACCATCTAGTGGACGCTGTGATCGACGGCGACGAGACGGGTAGCGACCCGACGACCGTCATCGACTTCTCGGCTGGATATCCCGAGATCGTGCGCGTCGGATCCGGCGACCCCACTCCCTTTGAGTGAACCCTTCGCCCCGGCAGCACTGGGGCACCAGCGCACACCCATCGACGTCACGATGAGTGTTTCGTGGCGATGACGGCTGAGCGAGAGCGAGCCTAGAGTTACTTGTCATAATGTTTCTTATCGGCGTTCTGATGCGAGCGTCTGTTGACCTGGCCTAGAGTCGGTCCATGGCTGCTTTCACCCCCCGAACGCTGACTTCAGGCGATGGCGTGCTCACGGCATACGACCATGGCGCGCACATCGCATCCTGGGCCATCCGTGAGGTCCCGGTCGTGTGGGTGTCGCGCCGCTCGGAATACGTCACCGACGTGGCAATACGAGGCGGTATCCCGATCTGTTGGCCCTGGTTTGCTTCGGGCCCCGATGGTGACCGCAAACCCTCGCACGGTCTGGCCCGCACGTCCACGTGGGAACTTCTTGAGCAGCAGGCTGACTCAGCGACGTGGCGATTGGCACCACACATGATGGCCGACGCAGGTCGGCTCCCGGAGGGCGATGTCATCTGCGAGATGCACGTCATGCTCACGCCGGAGTCGATGCAGGTTCGCCACACGACGACAAACGTCGGCAACGACCCGATGACTTATGAGCTGGCGCTGCACACCTACCTGCATGTCGGCGACGTGCGTCACGTCGAGGTGCTCGGTCTGGACGGTGTCCCGTACTTCGACAAGGTTATCCAGCAAGATGGCACTCAAGACGACCTTCTCCGGGTTGACGGTGAGGTGGATCGGATCTACCACTCCCCCGGTCCGGTGTCGGTCGTCGACCGTATTCTCGGTCGGGAGTTGACGGTCCGCAGCGAAGGCGCGGACAACACGGTCATCTGGAACCCCGGCCCAGAGGGTGCAGCATCGATGAGCGACTTCGACGACGCCGAGTGGACACAGATGATCTGTGTCGAGACTGCCAACATCGGCCAGCAGGGCATCCACCTTGCCCCCGGCGAAAGCCACACCACCACAGCGCTGATCTCAGTGTCTGCAGCGCCTGACGCCGAGCAGGACGGCTAGCACTGCTTCGTCTCCGCACGACCGTTGTGCCGTCTCGCTTCGCACAGCGCGAGATCAGCTCGCTCTCCCCCGTCCGACAGTTGGCCAGTGGTGCTTGCGCCGTGCCAAGGGCGCTATGCGTTGCGCGCACCGGGACCATCGCGTTGGTGTCCTACAGTGCGGGTATGGCAATTGCTGGGACTCGAGGATGACGTCCATGGACCAAGGAGTCCCACCGGCTATCGATCGCGGCGCCGTCATTGCTCGCTCGCTGAAGCGGAGCGCGGTATGGGGAGTGCGCTTCTTGATCCTGGTCGCGGCCGGCGCCGTTGCTCTGTGGTTGATCGAGCAGGCCTGGGTCGGGATCTTCCCGCTGATCATGGCGCTGTTGTTTGCGAGCGTCTTGTGGCCACCGACCCGTTGGTTGCGTGACCGTGGCTGGCCCGCCGGTTTAGCAGCTTTCACAACGCTGCTCATCTCTGTGATCGTCCTGTTGGGCATCCTCGCAACGATCGCCCCCTCGGTGGTCGCGGAGACGGCCCAGGTGGTCGACCGAGCCGGCGACGGCATCATCGAGCTGCAGCGTTGGGTTGCGGGGCCGCCTATCAATCTCGACAACGCCGAGCTGCTGGACTATGCCGGGCAGTTGCGCTCAGCACTGCAGGAGCGGGCTTCCACGATTGCCGCGGGGGTCTTCACCGGCGTCGCCGCCGTCGGTGGCTTCTTTGTCACCATGTTCCTGGTGCTGGTGTTGACGTTCTTTTTCCTCAAGGACGGCACAAAGTTCCTGCCCGTGGTGCACTCGTTCACCGGCAGGTACGCCGGTCAGCACATTGTGGAGGTCAGCCAGCGGGTGTGGAGCACGGTCAGCGGGTTCATCCGGACTCAAGCGCTCGTAGGCCTGATCGATGCTGTGATGATCGGGGCGGGATTGCTGATTGCCGGAGTGCCGCTGGCCTTCGCATTGGCCGTGCTGACTTTCTTTGCGGCCTTCGTGCCCGTCGTTGGTGCCTTCGTCGCTGGTGGCTTCGCGGTCTTGGTCGCCCTGGTATCTAATGGCTTCGGCACTGCGGTTTTTGTGTTTGTCCTGGTGCTAGCCGTGCAGCAAATCGAAGGCAACCTCTTGCTTCCGCTGTTGCAGAGCAAGAGCATGAATCTGCATCCGGCGATCGTGTTGATCGCCATCGTCGGTGGAAGCACACTCTTCGGCATTGTCGGCGCCTTCCTCGCTGTGCCGGTGGTCGCTTCGCTCGTGGTCGCCTTGCGCTACTACAGCGAGCAGGTAGACGTCGTTGCCGGATTGGTGCAAGCCGGGGAACTCGAGGCCGCCACGGCGGAGGGGAAGGTCGTCGCTCGGCGAGAAGAGGCCAGGGGGCGTGAGATGCGCCGTGACATCCGCGCCGAGGAGTCTGTTGCGATGGGTCAGGGCGACATAGATGAGCCCCGATCAATTCCTCGCTGGAAACGCCTCCTGCGCAGACTGCGAGGCAATGGGGGCACCAGGACATAAACCTGCACCGCCTGGCGATCGCGGTTGTCGCGAGCCAGGCGTGCAGGATGGCTGCGCTGGGCGGCCTACTTCTTGAGGTCGTTCCAGGCGTCCTTGACGTGTTCGCCACTCTGCTTGACGTTGGCTTCCGACTCCTCAGCATGACCCTCGGCTTGCATCTGCTCGTTGTCAGTCGCGTCTCCGGTCGCCTGCTTTGCCTTGCCCTTTGCCTCTTCTGCAGCATTGCTGATCTTGTCGCCGATACCCATGTCAGTGCCTCTCACGCGTGCGAATGATTCTTGTACTGTGCTTGCCAACCAGATTACGCGCAACCGGGGTGTGTAGGCGCGCTCCCTTCGTGAGTTCCTGGCCAGGCGCACCGACCGGGATATGGCACTGTGAGCCTCATGAGCCAGCAACCGGTCATGGCCGATGCCGCCCGCGAGCGGACCACGTCGCACCAGCGCTCCTGGTCTTGGTATGACTGGGCGAACTCGGCATACGTCACGACAACCGGCACCGTACTCATTGCGCCCTACCTCACCGCGCTCGCTCGCGCGGACGCGTGTCCGAACCTGGCCGACGGTGAGGTATGCCGACAGAACCTCTCGATCTTGGGCGTCCCGATCGCGGTCGGCTCGCTCGCTCCGTACACGATCACGGTGGCCACGATCGTCTCGGCCATCTTCTTGCTGGTCGTCGGAGCCGCCGCTGATCGGGCAACTCGCCCCACCTGGTTGCTCGGCGGCTTCGCCTGGGTCGGGTCGCTCGCCGCCATGGGCATGTTCTTCCTGTCGGGCACCAACTGGCAGTTGGGTGTGCTGCTGCTCATCATCGGCAACCTCTGTCTGGGCGCATCGATCGTCGTCTATGACGCGCTTCTGGTACGCATCGCTCACCCTGATGATCGCGACGCGGTCTCCTCGCGTGGCTGGGCACTGGGCTACCTGGGTGGCGGCCTGTTGTTGGCCCTGAACTTGGGTCTCCTGCAACTTCACGAGAGTGTGGGACTCAGTTACGAGATGGCCATTCGGGTCAGCCTGCTCTCGGCAGGCGTGTGGTGGGCAGTCTTCACGATCATTCCGGTATGGGGCCTACGTCGGGTCATCGGCACCACAAGTGTCCCGGTCTCAAGCGGGGCCGGATCGATCAAGGGGACCTTGCTGCAACTACAGACCACCTTCCGAGAGATCCGGCTGTTCCCGCAGACTTTGCTCTTTTTGTTGGCCTACCTCTTTTTCAACGACGGTATTCAAACGGTGATCTACTCCGCGAGTTTGTATGGATCCGAGGAGCTGGGCTTTGAAGCCGACCAGTTGATTCTGACCATCTTGCTGGTGCAATTCGTCGCCTTCGGGGGAGCCCTACTTTTTGGCCGGTTGGCAGGTACCTTCGGCGCCAAGCGCGTTGTTTTAGGCGGCCTGGTGATGTGGATAGGTGTGGTCGCCTTTGCTTTTGTCGTGCCGGCGGGTGCTTTTGGTATTTGGCTTGCCTGTGCCTTTTGTATTGGCCTGGTCTTGGGAGGAACGCAGGCTTTGTCGCGGTCGATGTACAGCCAGTTGGTCCCCGCGGGCCGAGAGTCAGAGTTCTTCAGCTTCTACCAAGCGATGGAGCGAGGCACGAGTTGGCTCGGGACCCTTGCCTTTGGACTCGTCTTCCAGTTCACCGGCTCGTATCGGCTCTCTATCATCGTGTTGGTCGCGTTTTTTGTGATCGGCGGCGTGCTGCTGCTGCGAGTCAACATGCGCAAGGGCATCGCCGATGCCGGCAATGAGCAGCCAGTGGTGGTCTAGGGCCTGCTCGCCTGCATGGACATCAATAGACGTTCGTGAGATGGGACACATGCACCGGGCCGAATGGCGCGAGGGGGGTCCACAGCGCTATCGTTGTGCACTTGCTTCGGCCGCTTCTTGATGATCATCTTTTGGTATCTATGGCAAAACCGCCTCGCTGTTCCAATCCGGAACACCCTGCGGCAACGAAGCGTTCTCTACGTAGTACCGCTCGACTGACACCGTGTCTTCGACACGAGGGGAGTTTTACATCATGGCTGAACGATCTCTGCGTGGCACCAACCTGAGTTGGTTGTCTTTTGAGAGTGACGAGGGTGTGACCTTCAGCGATCGCACGATGACGAGCTACACCTGCCCCGACGGCCACATCAGCGAGTTGCCGTTCTCCGTTGAGGCCGAGGTGCCGAGCATCTGGGAGTGTCGATGTGGGCTCATCGCAAAGCTCAATGATGGACCAGAGCCAGAAATGAAGGCGGTCAAGCCGCAGCGAACCCACTGGGACATGCTGCTGGAACGCCGCTCGATCCCCGAGCTCGAGGAACTGCTGGAGGAGCGCTTGGCGTTGCTACGGCAACGACGTGGCGAGAAGCCAGCCCGCAAGCGCACCGCCTGAGTCACCGACGGTCGTTCTGATCCGACCCGGATAGGCGTGACCCCCGCCTTATCCACCCAAGGCACCTTCGTCGCCGGCGGCGTAGTGCCCCTAGTCATTGTCGGGCAGCGCTGTCAATCACTGTCGGAGTCACGAACGACCTCGCCCTCGATGATCTCTCCGGCACCAGGTCTGTAGGTTCTCCCACCGCTGTGACCTGGGGTCATCGGTGCTGTTGACCCGAAGGTGCCGAGCAGACGGCTGGCAATGATTGCTTGAAGCCACACGCGCGTCAGCGGCCTGGTGACGGGCAGTACGAGAAAGAAGCCGATTGCGTCAGTAAGGAATCCTGGCGTGAGCAACAGTGCCCCGCCGACCAGGACCAGTCCCGCATCCGTGAGTTCTTTGGCCGGCGTGGTTCCTCGGCTGATCGCTTCCCGCAGCCGGTGCCAGGTGCGCCGACCCTCGCGGTGGACAACGGCGGCCCCCACGATGCTGAGGACGATCAGGGCACCGAACGTCCACCAGGGTCCCACAGCTTGGCCCACGGCGATGATGGTGACAATCTCGAGCAGTGGCACCAGGAGCAGGATCAGAAGGATCCATCGTCCACGCCGTTTGCGTGGGGTTGCAGCTCCCGCGTGTGTGCTCATCGGAGTCCGTCCCTCAGCGATGGTTGGCCCTATGTAACCTGCGGTGAAGTTGGCCAATGCGACGCTCCACTCCCCACAGGCTCACTCTGACCAACGCTTCAGCCACAATGCTTGTGCCCATCTTTGATACCCCTTGAACGCGTTCCACGAATTCAATCGGCACCTCACGGACGACGAGGCCGCGGTCTACGGCGCGGAGCGTGAGATCGACCTGGAAACAGTACCCAGCCGAGGCAATGTCTGCCACGCCCATCGCTCGCAGCGCGTCGACCCGATAAATCCTGAAGCCTGCTGTGGCGTCGCGCACCGGAATCCCGAGAGCCAACCGCACAAATAGGTTGCCCCCCAAGCTCAGCGCCCTGCGGTGCAACGCCCAGTTGCGTACCGACCCGCCAGGCACCCACCGGGAGCCGATCACCAGATCGGCACGGGCGGCCGCGGCCACGAGCGACGGCAGTTCTTCGGGCTGGTGAGATCCGTCGGCATCGATTTGCACGACGGCAGTGAATCCGTGCTCGACCGCCCACCCGAAGCCGGCGACGTATGCCCGGCCCAGCCCATCCTTGGCCTCGCGATGAAGCACATTCACACGCTTGTGCGTGCTTGCCAACTCATCGGCGAGTCGACCCGTGCCATCGGGTGACGCGTCGTCGATAACCAGGATCTGTGCATGCGGCACGACGTCTTGCAGGCGCGCCACCATCAAGGGCAACGATTCTCGCTCGTTATATGTGGGGAGCAGGATGCACAGTTGATCCGGTGCGAGAGGACGCCATGAGCGCTCGGTCATTGCTCAGGGGTCTTTCTTGGCCGACCGGGCCCTACCCAACAGCGTGGCGCCCAGTGTCAACGCCAGCACCGCGCTCGCCACTGGCTCTAGATACGGCCCCAGACGAACGGCCAGCGTGGTTTCGTCGCGACGCACCACCTCGTTGCTGATGATGGCCTGGGTGAAGAGTTCGGTTTGGTCGTTGA
>JBATUU010000131.1:0-11470 GCA_049671385.1 Ornithinimicrobium sp.
CAAGGGTCCTCGATTGCTGCCCAACAGGATCAGCAAACGGCATCGGCCACCACAGCAGATGGGTCCGACACCGACACCAGCACCTCGTCAGCAACGACTGAGGACACGACCACAGACCAGGCGGCGACGTCAACGCCGACCAGCTCGGCGCCGGAGTCCTCGGCAGATGCCTGCGATGGCGACGACATCGCTAGGGTGCTTGATCGCGACGAGATCATCGTGGAGGTCTGCACGGGCGACTGGGCTTACGTGTACTCCGATGTGCCCGGAGACAGCGCCGCCTTTGTGCGTCGCGTCGACGGCTCATGGACTAGCTACGATGGCCAACCCGGTGCTCGTTGTCGCTCCGAAGCCAAAGCTGACGGTGCGCCGACGGCCTTGCTCGAGTTCTTCACTGAATGCCAGGACACCCTTGGCCTGTCAACGCCCATTTCGCGCCCCGCCTGCGACGGAAGTGGGATTGTGGTGTTGAGCTCGGCGACCACTCCGGGGTCCTACCGGGAGGATGTTGAGGCACTTTTGGAACGGTTCCCCGATGCGTCCTACCTGCGCACTGACTTCTCGTGCCCGTCCCTCGCCCAGGAGACGGATGAGGGAGACCCCATCTATGCGGTGTACCGCTCAGCTGGGGATAGTCGGCAGGCCATCTGCCAGGCGGTACGTGAGGCACCTGCTGAGGCCTACGGCAAGAGACTGGAAGAATCAGCTGAGCCTGACTCAGTCGTGGACTGCTAGCGATCGACGTCCCTACACCTGAGGGTCAGGGCGTGACCCGCCCGACTGACCCGCCTGCCGCTGCTATCGATTCAGGCCGTGGTCGCGGGTGGCCAGGATTGATTCGAGCACCCGGACCACACCGTCTTCGTGACACGGTGGTGCGATGCGGTCGGCGGTGGCGCGCACGCTCTGGTGGGCATTGGCTACGGCGTATGCCGTCCCAGCCCACTGCAGCATCGGTAGGTCGTTTGGCATGTCGCCGAACGCCACGACGTCTTCGGCGCTCACGCCAAGGCGCGCGCACAGTGTGCTCAGCGCGCTTGCTTTGGTCACGCCGGCGGCGCTCACTTCGACCAAGCCGGGGATCGACCACGTCACGTGTGCCTGCTCGCCGATGGTCTCGATGACTGTGTCCCGGAACTCCTCGTCCAGCATCGTGGCGTGGCGGACGAGGAGCTTCACCGCCGGCACGTCCCACATGTCGGCGAGCGATCCGCGCGGCGCGCTAGGCGGGCTCCGATGCGCATCCACGTAGGCCGGATCTTTGCGGATTCCATCGCGACATTCGATCGCAAAGGTAGCGCCTGGTACCGAGTCAGTGATCGCCGCTACGAGCTCCAGACCAGGGCCTGGGTCGATGCCACGTAGCGATATGACCTCCTCAGCGTGAGCGTCGTAGGTGATCGCGCCGTTGGAGACGATGCCTACGCCGTCGCGTCCCACGTGAGGCCAGAAACCACTCATCCACCTCAAGGGTCGACCCGTCACAAACACCACCGGGATGCCCGCGGCGTCCAGTCGGCGAAGCACGTCCTCGCCGCGCTGACTTAGACCTTCGCTCGCATTCGGCACAAGCGTGCCGTCGAGATCGGTAGCGATGAGCACGCGATGACCCTAGCCCGGCGTCGGATGATCTCGTGACTGCTCAGGCAGAGGTACGTGGCCGGGCCAGCACGGTGTGCCAGTAGTTTGTGATGGTGAGTAAGCGGTATGCGCAGGTCCTCGTATTCAGCACGTCGGCGGCGGTGCTGGTTCTGGAGATCCTGGCTGGGCGACTGCTGGCTCCGTACGTCGGGGTCTCACTCGAGACCTTCACCGGCATCATCGGCACCATCCTGGCGGGCATAGCCTCAGGCGCTGCGGCGGGTGGCTACCTAGCCGACCGTCGTGATCCGAATTCCTTGATCGGCCCGGCCTTGATCCTCGGCGGAGTCCTGGCGTGGTCCTCGATCCCCGTGGTCTCGCTACTCGGTCCCTCCGTCGGGGCCGACGTGTCGGCCATCGTGTTGCTGTCCTTTGTCGGGTTTTTTCCCTCAGCTCTGGTGCTGACCGCCATCAGCCCCATGGTGGCCAAACTGCGGCTGCAGAGCCTGAATGAGACCGGCGAGGTGGTCGGCGGACTGTCGGCCGCTGGGACTTTCGGGGCCCTTTTCGGCACATTCATCACCGGTTTCGTGCTCGTTTCGGCCGCCCCGACCCGACCGATCGTGCTCGCCGTAGGTGTGGCCCTGGTGGTCTGGGGTGTGGTCTTCACCTTTCGTCGCGGTGGTGCCAGACGGCCATCAGCCGGATTGGCCGCAGGTGCCCTCGTCGTATTCGGACTCGCGGCGCTGCCGTCCGGGCCCTGTGAGTTCGAGTCGGCATACGCCTGTGGCCGGGTTCAGACCGACCCGGACGATGCCTCCCTGCGGGTCCTGCAGTTGGACACCCTCCGTCATGGAGCGGTCGACCTCGATGATCCGACCCATCTGGAGTTCCGCTACACCACCATCATCGGTGAGGTCATCGACGCTTTGCCCGACGGTCCGATCGATGCTCTGCACATCGGTGGGGGAGCGTTCTCCGTGCCGGCGTATGTGAACGCCACGCGCCCGGGCTCGACGAATCTGGTCTCCGAGATTGATCCACTCCTCGTCGAGATCGGGCGCGATGAGCTGGGCCTGACCACTGGCGCCGACCTGGAAGTCATCAGCGGCGACGCCCGCCTCACCGTGTCTGAACTGCCGACCGACGCCTACGACCTGATCGTCGGCGATGTCTTCGGCGGCCTGGCTGTGCCCTGGCACCTGACCACCACGGAGTTCGTGGCCGAGCTGGATCGGGTGCTCCGCCCGGGCGGCATCTATGTGATGAACGCGATCGACGGCGATGAGAACGAGTTCGTTGAGGCCGAGCTGGCCACTCTGGCTCAGCACTTCGGGCATCGTGCCGCTGTCGTGCCCGCGGATTGGCCGGCCGCTCGCCCGGTCAACCAAATCTTGATTGCCGCCGATGTGCCGCTCCCGGCGCTGGAGATCGATCCTGACGATGGTGCACTGGTCGATGACATCGATGCCTTTACCGGGGACGCCCCGGTACTTCGCGACGATTTCGCCCCGGTCGAACAACTCGCCGCCAACCTGTGAGCCTTGCGGATGTGGCTGCCGCTTGGGCGGCGCCACATCTTTGACGTCTAGCAGCCGTACTCAAAGCGTGCTCTCTGAGTCACACGGCCGATGCGCAGCCGAGGCTGGTTGCGCTGTCTTCATGGCGTCCGAGCGTGTCGGGCACGTGTGGTGGTCGTTCTAGAAGCGTCATGGTTGCGACCGGGTGGGAACAAGTGACCACCTAGCGTAGTTGAGCATGATGTACTCAACTTCAGTGAGTCTTGGTTTGACAAGAGCCGAGGGCATGACAAGAGTTGAGTGCAGCAGCATCAACCCGCAGCATCGTTGCGGGCAACCACACTGCCGGGCAGTCCGGCAGCTGGACCCGCACCCTCGACATACAGGAGTGATTGACACATGGGACGTGCAGTAGGCATCGACCTGGGCACCACCAACTCCGCGGTCGCCGTCCTTGACGGTGGCGAGCCGGAGATCATCGCCAACGCTGAAGGCGGCCGCACCACGCCGTCCGTTGTTTCCTTCGCCAAGAACGGTGAGGTGCTGGTCGGCGAAATCGCCAAGCGCCAAGCCGTCACCAACGTTGACCGCACCATCCGCTCCGTCAAGCGCCACATGGGCACCGACTGGAGCCAGAAGATCGATGACAAGGACTACACCGCGCAGGAGATCAGCGCTCGCACGCTGATGAAGCTCAAGCGTGACGCCGAGTCCTACCTGGGCGACGACGTGACTGACGCCGTCATCACGGTGCCCGCTTACTTCGACGACGCCGAGCGTCAGGCCACCAAGGAAGCCGGTGAGATCGCGGGCCTCAACGTCCTGCGCATCGTCAACGAGCCCACCGCCGCCGCCTTGGCCTATGGCCTCGACAAGGGCAAGGAAGACGAGCAGATTCTCGTCTTCGACCTCGGTGGTGGCACCTTCGACGTGTCTCTGCTGGAGGTCGGCAAAGACCCCGACGACGGCTTCGCGACCATCCAGGTCCGCGCCACCCACGGGGACAACAAGCTCGGCGGCGACGACTGGGACGAGCGCATCGTGCAGCACCTGCTGACCACAGTGAAGAGCTCGACCGGCACGGACCTGTCGACCGACAAGATCGCCATGCAGCGTCTGCGCGATGCCGCGGAGCAGGCCAAGAAGGAACTGTCCAGCTCCAGCAGCACCAACCTCAACCTGCAGTACCTGTCGATGACCGCCTCCGGTCCGATCCACCTGGACGAGCAACTGACCCGGGCGCAGTTCGAGAAGATGACCCAGGACTTGCTCGACCGCACCAAGAGCCCGTTCGACCAGGTCATCAAGGACGCAGGAGTGAACCTGTCCGAGATCGACCACGTCGTGCTCGTCGGTGGCTCCACCCGGATGCCTGCCGTCGCCGAGTTGGTCAAGAAGATGACCAACAAGGAGCCCAACAAGGGTGTCAACCCAGACGAGGTCGTCGCCGTCGGCGCCGCTTTGCAGGCTGGCGTGCTCAAGGGTGACCGCAAGGACGTGCTGCTGATCGACGTCACGCCGCTGAGCCTGGGCATCGAGACCCAGGGCGGCATCATGACCAAGTTGATCGAGCGCAACACCGCTATCCCGACCAAGCGCTCCGAGGTCTTCACCACGGCAAGCGACAACCAGCCCTCGGTGAGTATCGAGGTCTATCAGGGTGAGCGCGAGATCGCCAAGCACAACAAGCCGCTGGGCAACTTCGAGCTGACCGGCATCGCGCCGGCTCCCCGCGGGATGCCACAGATCGAGGTCACCTTCGACATCGACGCCAACGGCATCGTGCACGTCTCGGCCAAGGACCGCGGCACCGGCAAGGAGCAGTCGATGACGATCTCCGGTGGCTCCGCGCTGCCGAAGGATGAGATCGAGCGGATGATCCGTGACGCCGAGCAGCACGCCGAAGAGGACAAGGCCGCTCGCGAGGCGACCGAGGCCCGCAACACCGCAGAGCAGATGGTCTACTCCACCGAGCAGGTGCTCAACGAGAACGGCGACAAGCTTTCCGACGACGTCAAGGAGCCGGTCAACGCTGCGCTCACCGACCTCAAGGAAGCCATTAAGCCCGAGTCGCAGGCATCTGTCGAGGACATCAAGGCCAAGACCGAAGCACTGTCCACAGCTAGCCAGGCGATGGGCGCGGCCATGATGGCGGCGCAGGCCGAGGCTGCTGAGGCGGGCGACACCGGTGGCGAGGCTGGCGGTGGAGCCGCGAGTTCCGATGGCGATGACGTGGTCGACGCCGAGGTCGTTGAGGATGACGACACCGATGAGACCCACGGCAGCGACGACGCGCAAAGCAGCAAGTGACCCAGCCGAACGGCGACGGTGCGGCCCGCTCTGACGAAGAGGGCGGGCCCACCGGGCCGATCATCAGGGATAAGCGCAAGGTCGACCCGCAAACGGGTGCCGTGCGCGACGCCAAGGCCGCTGAACAGGCTGGTGAGCAAACCGACGCCGAACTGGAGGACGCCTTCGATGACGGAGCACGTGCGGTGGATAGCCGCGACTCGGAGACTGACGACTGGGTGGCCGACGACGCCGCTGACATGAGCGGCGCGGTGGTCGAGGAGACACTGCACACCGAGGGTGGCGACGCGCATGAGCCACTGACCTCGGACGCGCAAGCAGCAGCCGACCGGCTCGAGGACTTGCGCCGGCTGCAGGCCGAGTTCGTGAACTATCGGCGCCGGGTGGAACGCGACCGCACTCGCGATCGCGATGTGGCAGTGGGTGGAGCGCTGGAAGCCTTGCTTCCCGTGCTCGATGACATCCACTCTGCCCGCGAGCACGGCGACCTCACCGAGGGGCCGTTCGCGAGCATCACCGACAAACTCGAGGCGGTGCTCACGAAGTTGGGCGCAGAGCTCTTTGGTGCCGTCGGTGACTCTTTCGACCCCGCTGTGCACGAAGCGCTCATGCATCTGCCCGAGGCTGACCTGCCGGAGGATGCCGAAGGAACGACGGTGGTGCAAGTGATCCAGCCCGGCTTCCGAGTCGGTGAACGACTGGTGCGCCCAGCGCGAGTGGCTGTGGCAGATCCGAAGTAGGGCGGTGGCTCTGCATAGCGCTTCCCGGTGAGGAGGAAAGGTAAACATGGCTAATCAGGACTGGTTCGACAAAGACTTCTACGCGATTCTCGGCGTCGCCCCAGACGCTGGCGACGACGAAATCAAGAAGTCGTACCGCAAATTGGCCCGCACGTGGCACCCGGACTCCAAGCCAGGAGACACCGCCGCAGAGCTGAAGTTCAAAGAGATCGGCGAGGCGTACGCCGTGCTCTCCGATCCCGAGCAGCGCAGCCAATATGACGGCGTCCGGGCGATGTCGCGTGGCGGAGCACGATTCACCGCCGGTGGCCCGGGCAGCCAAGGCGGCGCCGGATTTGAAGATGTGTTTGCCCAAATGTTCAACCAACGGGGGCAGGGCAGTGGCCAGGGCCGCGGCGGCCAACAGTCCCCGTTCGGTGCCGGCGGGCCGCAGGGCGTCAATCTCGAGGATCTGTTGGGCGGATTCTCCCAAGGCGGGGGTATGCCCGGTGGGTTCCCCGGTGGCGGCGCAGCTGGACCCGGGTACGGGTTTGGCGCCCCCACGAAGGGTCCTGACGTGCAGGCCCGCGCCTCGCTGACCTTCCGGCAGGCAGCTGTTGGCGACAAAGTGACAGTCGGCCTGCCGGGAGGCGGCCAGGTCACGGCCAAGATCCCGGCCGGAGTCAGAGACGGACAGAAGATCCGGCTCAAGGGCAAGGGCCAACCCAGTGACTCTGGTGGGCCCGACGGTGACTTGATGATCGCCGTCTCGATCCAACCCCACCCAGTGTTCGGCCGGGACGGGGTCAATCTCACGGTGGACCTGCCCGTCACCTTCGCTGAGGCTGCGCTCGGAGCGACGGTGAGCGTGCCGACCTTCGACGGAAGGACCGTCAAGCTCAAGGTCGCTCCCGGCACGCCCTCGGGACGCGTGCTGCGCGTCAAGGGTCGAGGCATTGTGACGGCCAACGCCACCGGAGATTTGCTGGCGAAGGTCCAGGTGGTTGTCCCGCAGCGCCTCAGTGATGCTGCGCGCACTGCGGTTGAGGCGATGGCGGCAGATGAAGCCGGCGTCGATCCGCGAGCGGACTTGCTGGCCAAAGCCAGCCAATAGCCTCACTGCCTGCCGGACGTTGTGGCGGTGACGGGGCATACTCAATCATGACGAGACGAGGTGGTCATGATGGTCCGAGATCGACATGGCGTCGACCCCGATACGCCTGTTTTCGTGATTTCCGTTGCCGCCGAACTGGCCGGTATGCACGCCCAGACCCTGCGCCAATACGACCGTCTGGGACTGGTCACCCCACAACGAACTCGCGGTGGTGGCCGGCGATACTCCGGGCGCGACGTCTACCGGTTACGCGAGGTGCAGCGACTGTCCCAGGAGGGCGTCAGCCTGGAGGGGATACAGCGCATCCTGGATCTGGAGAAGCAGGTCGAGCGACTGCAGGGCGAAGTTGACGTGCTGCAACAACGCAACGAGACGCTACTCGACGCCCTGGGCAGCAGCGGCCGGATCTTTGCCGCCGGTCTGGGCGGGGAAGTGGTTGCTCTGCGACAGGGCGCCCGGCCCAGGCGCGGCCGGGCGAGCACTGCATTGGCCTTGTGGCGTCCACCGCACCATCTCTGAGCTGATCCCGCAGGGCGCCACTCCTACGCACAAGCCCGGTGTGGCGGTTAGCGCCAGGTGTTCGCCAAGGTGGCCAGCTCCAGCTCGATCTGCGACTGCACCGCGGTCTCGCCACCGAGCACCACGATCTGCTCAGGCTGCAACGACTCCAGACGCTCACGGATCGCGCCCGGCACGCTGCCCGGTCGAGTGATCAACACTGGCGACCCCTGGCTTCCGGCGACAACCGAGCCCGCCAACGCGTCCGGCCAGGCCAGGCCATTGGCGACAAACACTCGCTTTGGCGATGCCGTGAATCGTTTCGAGATCTCCGCCGCCGTCTGGAATCGGTTGGGCCCCCAGATGCGCTCGGAAGCTCCCAGCTCCTGATAGACCTCCTCGGAGATGGCTTTAGGCCCACCGAGCACCACGACCTTGTCTGGATCGAGACTGGCAATCGCGTCGCTGATCACAGGCGGCACCGAGTCCGAGCGGGAGAGCAGCACCGCGCCACCATCGCGCGCAGCCAGGGCCGAGCCAGTGAGCGCGTCGGGGTATGCGTCCCCGCTCGCCACGTACACCACCGGCAAACCCGGCTGATGCAACGTGGCGAGTTTGGCGGATGTGCCGTAGCGGTTGACACCGCCGACTCGAGTGAGGTCATAACCCTGCTGGGCCAAGTTGCGCTCGACTGATGCTGAGATGGCTTCAGGGCCGCCGAGGAGCACGATGTTGCGGGGGCGCAACTCATCGAGGGTCTGACGGGTGGCCTCGGGCAGGTACCGACGAGCCAGCAGCATCGGCGCGGCGTTGCCGGAGGTCTCCACCGCTGGAGGCGCGATGCCCTGGGCGGCGATCGGCGCGGCGCTCAAAGCATCCGCATACTCGCTCGATGAGCTCAAATACACGGTGTCCACTGGATCGGTGAACTCTGCAGCGATCTTTGCGGCCGTCCCGAACCGGTTCGACCCAGCCCAGCGCTCAACGACATCTTCGACAGGCTCCTGCTCTAGCCGATCTCCCCGGGCTATGACGGGGATCCGCACATCGGCCGACGCGGGGGAGGTCCACAGCACCGAGCCGTGCTGCCACTGCTGCGGCTGGGCTCCCATATTGGCGACAGTGATCTGCAGCGGCACCTCTTCACCAGGGTCGAGGGTGAAGGTTTCCGGCTCTATCTGAACGGACAAGGTCGAGGGACCTTGGTAGGTAGCCGTGTAAGTCACCGAGGAGTTGGTCACATTGCGCACGGTGCGTGGCACGGAGGCGGGCTCCACGGAGGACAGCTCGGGCACCTGCACCGATGGGGCGTTGAGGGTGTAGCCCGTGGCCGGATCACCCAAGAACTCAGCCCACTGGTCGTTGCCGGAGTCAAAGACCAGACCCGGCTGCAACGCCGCCTTCCCGTCAGTGAAGCCGGCGCCGCCTTTGAACGGGTCATTCGCTGCATCTCCGCCGGCAAACCGGGCGGCTGAGGTCATCAACGCCGACTTGATTGCCATCGGCGAGAAGTCCGGGTGCTTTTGGGCTACGAGGACAGACAGGCCCGCAACGTGTGGTGCGGCCATCGACGTGCCGGTCTTCTTCGACCAGCTCGCGGTGCCGTCGTCGCTCGCCGCCACTGCGGAGAGCACCGAGACCCCCGGGGCGGCGATGTCGGGCTTGGCCACACTCTGCTGACTGGGCCGAAGGTCGACCGGGCCACGACTGGAGAGGGGGGCCACCGAAGGGACCGGGCCCCGATCGGATGTATAGATGGCGGCGGCAGTCGTGGTGACCCAGGGAGACAAGTGCTCCACCGGCCGATCGAGTTTTCCGCCGTTGCCGGCAGTCGTTGCCACAAAGACGCCCGATGCCGACGCGCTGCGTAGCGCCAGCTCGACCGCGTCACGGTATGACGTCGAGGAGCCGCTGATCGAAAAGTTGATCACGTCCACGCCGTCGGAGGTAGCCGCCTCGATGGCAGCGATGGTGTCTTGCGGGTAACACAACGTCTGGGCAAAGCGAACGACGTCCCAGCACGATTTGTAGATCGCGAGGTGAGCCTGCGGGGCCATCCCAGTCACCGAGGCTGAGCCATCAGCCGGGGGCAGGGTGATGGCCCGGCCAGCAGCGATTGCCGCGACGTGGCTGCCATGACCGTCGCGATCCATCGGACTCATCGAGTCCTCGTCGCTGATCTGCTCACCAGCCGCTGCCGGCCCCAGGGCGAAGATGTCGGCCGCAACAACCTTGTTGTTGCACGCATCGGGCGACCAGTCCACGCCGAAGTTCATACCTTCACAGCCGCCGGTGAACTCACCAGGTGGACTCGGCATGCCTGTAGCGCTGAACGATGGATTGGCTGCATCGATGCCCGAATCGATCACGCCGATGACGTGATGACGACCTGCATTGCCCGGCCCACCGAGCTGGGCCCACGCGCCATCTGGACCGGTGAGGCCTAGAGCATCGGGGCTCTGGTCGGTCTGCGGAACCGGGACACCGGAAGCGCCCACATCGGAGATCTCGCCCGGCTCGTCTGGAGTGAGCGACAGCACATCCGTGCGTCTGGACAGCGCGTCGGCTTGATCGGCACTGAGGTTGACCGCGAACCCGTTGAGCACGGTGTCATAGCGCTGCAGGGCCGTTGCCCCGATGTCTGCCAGCACCTCGTCCTGGTCGGCGCGCAGAGCGTCGGCGCGACGGGTCGCGTCCTCACTGGTGACGTCGAGGGGCTTGCCGACGCCGGCTTTGGTGCTGGGGTGAACGGCGAGGGGCAACTCCTCCAGCGCGACGACATACACCCCCGCCGGGAGGTCACCGCCGGCTTGGCCACGGGCAGCAGGGCCTGGACCGACCGCACAGGTCAGCAGCGCAATGGTCGCCACAGCGACGACGCGGTGGGATCGAAAACGGGATCGAGGCATCGGGGGTCCTTCGGCTGGCGTGGACCCCTCGGACGACAAAGTGATAGACATGCCAGAAACCCCGTGGCTCAACTTAATTCGGTAATCATTGGAACAACGTCCGCGATCGACGTGCGCACATATGTAGGTCGATAGGGGTATCGGTCGACCTCGCTCTTATGGGTTGATCCACTCATCACCAGCACCGTGCGCAGGCCAGCTTGCACGCCGCTCATGATGTCGGTGTCCATCCGGTCACCGACCATAACGGTTGTCTCGGAGTGGGCTTCGATGCGGTTGAGAGCATGGCGCATCATGAGCGCATTGGGTTTGCCGACGAAGAACGGCTCCACCCCGACAGCCTTGGTAATCAGCGCTGCCACCGCGCCTGTTGCGGGGATCGGACCATCTGCGGACGGTCCGCTGGGATCGGGGTTGGTGGCAATCAGTCGAGCACCCTTGCTCACGAGTCGAATGGCCTTCGTGATCGCCTCGAACGAATAGGTGCGCGTCTCGCCGAGCACGACGTAATCGGGGTTGCGGTCCGTGAGGATGTAGCCAATGTCGTGCAGTGCCGTCGTCAATCCGGCTTCCCCGATGACGTATGCCGAGCCTTCCTCGCGTTGGCTGAACAAGAACTGAGCGGTCGCTAGGGCTGACGTCCAAATGCAGTTCTCCGGCACTTCGATACCGCTGTTGCGAAGGCGGGCTTGTAGGTCACGCGGGGTATAGATCGAGTTGTTTGTCAGCACCAAGAAGCGGGTGCCCGTGCTCTTCAACTTCTCGATGAAGTCGGAAGCCCCAGGCAGTGCCCTTTCCTCGTGGACGAGCACCCCGTCC
>JBATUU010000132.1:0-1636 GCA_049671385.1 Ornithinimicrobium sp.
AGATCGCCCTGATGACCGACCTGCTGACAACACGCGATGCCACACCCCGCGACACCCCGTGATCACCCACCACCGCGAACCACAACCGCTCCAGGCCGTGACCCGGGCGCTGAGGAGAGCACACCCATGACCACCCCTGCAATCACTTCGCGCGCAGTGACACCGCGTCTGCTTGCCCTCCTTCGCACCCTCGCAACGGCGCTTGGCCTCGCGCTGCTGCTGCTCCTAGCCGGGGGCTCACCTGCCGCCGCACACACCGACCTGGACAGCACCACACCTACCGACGGGTCGACCCTCGATGCGGCCGTCGAAGAAGTGACACTGACCTTCACCCTGCCCGTCACCCAACTCGGCAACGGGATCAGCCTGCGCGGACCCGACGGTGACGTCCCCGCCGACGTCACCTCAGCGCAAGAGGGGCTCGTGTTCCGCGCGGTACCCCAAGAACCGCTCACCGACGGTGCCTACACCGCCGAATGGACCGTCGCCGCCGGTGATGGCCACCCCCTCAGCGGTGACTTCACCTTCACCATCGCCACACCCGACGCGGCCAACAACGAAAACGATGCCCCCGCACCGGCGACCGAAGATACTGCCACCGCTACGAACGCCCCGGACGACTACGAGAAAGAGGACTCAGCGGCCCCCGCGACCACACAGGCCGACAACAACGCCGACGCTTCGGGCTTCGCGCGGGTCATGGCCAGGCTCGGCAGCGCAGCCGCCCTCTGGGGTGCCCTCGTCGCCGGCGGTGCCCTGATCTTCGCTGCCACCGTCCTCAAGGGCCCAGACCGCGACGACACGCCCCTCATCGCAACAGCCATCCGCTACTCAGCCGCTCTGATCCTGATCGGGCTCACCATTCGAGTCATGGCACGCGCCGTACTGATCAGCCAGGGCGACATCGCCGCGGCCATCTCACCCACAGCTATCAGCAACTCCCTCAGCCAGACCACACGCTGGGTCCTCGGCCTGCAAGCCACAGGTGCCCTCATCGTCTTGGCCGGCACCCGCGCGAGCCTCGCTCATTCGTGGATCCCCCTAGCCGGGATCATCACCGTCGGCGCGGGCCACGTGATCGCCGGGCACAGCAACACCATCCAACCCCGCTGGATCGTGCTCACCGCCGACATAGCCCACCTGCTCGCCGCGGCAATATGGGTGGGCGGAGTCGTCATGATCGGCATGCTGCTACGCCACCGCCGCAGACACGGCCACCCCCTCAACGCCGCAGAAATCGGAGCCCGCTTCTCCGTCCTCGCCGCCGCATCTGTCACCGTCGTCGGACTAGCCGGCATCGTGCTCGCCATCACCATCCTCGACCGACCCCAACAATTATGGCAAAGCAGTTGGGGTCTGTTTCTGCTGGCCAAAGTCGCCGTCGTAGCCGTCGTCGCCGCGATCGGCGCCTACAACCACTTCCGCGTAGTGCCCGCACTCGCTGCGCCCGCCCGACACGAAAACCCCACGAGCAGTGCCAGCGAACTCCTACGCCGATCCGCGACCCACGAAACCGGAATAATGCTCGTCATCGTGCTGCTCACCGCCTGGCTCGTCGCCGCCGCCGTAACACCTTGAATCAAGGCTTCCGGGTTCTCCCCCAGCCAAGCCTTCAGCGCGTTCGCAACCAGGGGGT
>JBATUU010000133.1:0-17213 GCA_049671385.1 Ornithinimicrobium sp.
GTTCTCTTTCGTCCGATTGCCTGCGTCAGCCAAGCTCGATGGCTAACAGCGGATCTGTCGTTGGCTGCTCGGAGCCGCCGGTCGGCTCAACGCTCAGTGCGAGGGCTGCCGGCTGGTCAGGCTGTCCCTCCAGAGGCATCTCCACCGCATCAGGGTCAGCCTCGCCGTCGATCACTCCAGCTGAGGTGATGACCCCGTCGGCATCGACCCACCAGGCTTGGTAGACCTCGCCTTCGGACAAAGCCGGCAGATCGTCGCTGAGCAACACTGATTGATCGAGGTCCGCTGAAGAGACAACTGCCAGGGTCTCGCCCTCGTATGTGGCTTCGACGCGTTGAGCATCTTCGGCCTGAACAACTTGCTCGACGGGGCTGAGATCACCGTTTTGCCAGACGGCAAACCCGCCAACCGCGATCACCCCCGCTGCGGCCAAGCCCCACAGTGCAGCCAGCGGCCGGCGGCGCTCGGAACGGGCGGGGGCCAACTCCGCGACGTCATCCGGGGTAGCCGAGCTGTCACCATCAGCGCGACCACCAGCGCGGCCTGAGGGCCCTTCAACCTGTTCGGCGATGGTCCCCAGGACAGCGGCGCGAACGCTCGCGGGCGGGGCGACGTCTTGACCACCGGTGAGGTGCACGGCCGCCTGCACATACAGGGCGAGTTCTTCGCGGCAGGCTGCACAGTCACTCAAATGTTCTTCGACAAGTCGCCGCTCGTCGTCGTCGACTGCGTTGAGGGCGTACGCGGCGATGAGATCGTCGGCATGCGGGGTCGGTGTGGTCACGGGGTGCCTCCCATCGTCTCTCGTAGCTTGCGTAGCCCGTCACGTATCCGAGTCTTCGCAGTGCCAAGAGGCACTCCCATAGCGATCGACACTTCACGATGTGTCATACCTTGAAAATATGCCAACTCCAGAGCCTCCTGGTGCGGGGGGCCAAGGTTCACCACAGCCGTGCGCACTGCGCTCGCCTGTATGCGGTCCTCGACCTCCTGCCCTGTGGGGTCCGGAGAGGGCCTATCTCTCCTTGATTCGTAGTCCTCATCCCGAACGGATTGGGCCTGTGCCGAGCGGACCCGATCAACGGCCCTGCGATGGGCCAGCGTCATCATCCACGACAGTGCGTTGCCTCGCCCTGAATCGAAGGAACCGGCCCTGTCCCAAATCTGCAGGAAGACCTCCTGAGTCACTTCCTCGGACTGGGCGTTATCACGCAACACTCGGACCACGAGCCCGTGGATGCGGCCCGAGACCTGGTCGTAGAGCTCGGCAAAGGCCTGCTGCTCACCCTCCGCGCTGCGACGCAACAGATCCTCAAGGCTCGCAGCGGGATCCTCGGGGCTGTGCATCGACCCATCATGACGCACGGTTACGCCCTGGGCAGAACGGGACACACGCGAGCGGGTTGTCGCGTTGCACAAGTGTGGCGCCATGTTTGACTGGTGCTACTTCGGGTCTTGATGAGTGACTCAGCCCGAAACGCCTCGAGAGGAGCCCAGACGTGAACGCTACTTTGTCCCCTGAACTGACCGCTGCCCATCGCTGCGATCGCTGTGGTGCCCAAGCCTACGTCCGAGCTCAACTGCCGCAGGGGCTGGCGCTGCACTTCTGCGCCCACCACGGCAGGACACATTTGGACAAGCTGCGCGATCTTGAAGGCGTAGCCATCACCGACGAGTCTGCTCGCCTGCACGACGAAGAGTCGAACACGACTCAGTGAGCCGCATCGATCACTGTCGTTGCGGGCTGCCCAGCATGACTGTGGGTAGCCCGCAACGGTTGATCGGCCGATGATCGTTGCTGTCACCACCATCTTGATGGTGGTGGGGTTGTTCGGGATTGTCATCCCGATTCTGCCGGGCCTGTTGTTTGTGTGGTCCGGCGTGTTGGTCTGGGCGATCGCTGAAGGCTCAACACTTGGCTGGCTTGTGCTCATGGCCGCGACAGCTATTGCCCTTGCGGGCGCCGCGTTGCAGTTCCTGCTGCCAGGGCAACGTATGCGTAACGCCGGAGTTGCCACCAGCACCCTGCTCGTCGCTGTGGCGGTAGGGGTCGTACTGGGAATCGCAGTACCTGTGGTCGGGTTCTTTGTGGGATTCCCGTTGGGCATCTACGTAGTGCAACGTGTGCGGCGTGGTGGACACGTTGAAGCGCGCCGCAGCACCGGCCTGGCACTCAAAGCTATCGGAATGAACATCCTGATCGAACTCAGCACAGCCCTATTGGTGATTACCCTATGGGTATCGACCGTGCTCTGGTGGAGCTAGTCGTTGTCGCGACGCTTATCCCAGCGCTGTTCCATGCGCTGCATGAACGATCCGCTACCACGCGACTTCTTCTTCCCCCCAGAGGACTTCGCGGACCCGGCCCCGCCGACGACCGACAAACTAGGGTTGGTCGAACCGGCTGTGGAAGGGCTGAAGGCCCACACACCACCCAGGACCATGGCTCCGAAGCCGATACCGCCGATCCAAATCTGGGACAGAAAGACGCCCAACAGAACCAAACCCAAGCCGATAACGGCCAGGAAAACGCCGAGGAGAGCCCTTCTGCGGGACGGGCCTCGCGGGGTGGACTTCTTTAAGTTAGAGGCAAACCGCGGATCTTCGGCGTAGAGCGCGTGCTCCATCTGCTCGAGTACACGTTGCTCGTGCTCGGAGAGCGGCACTGGGAACCTCCCGGAACTTATCTGTGCAAGCACTCAGTCGGTGCCAGCATCCTTCTTACAGGGTAAATCGTGAACGCTGGAAGCACTACCCCGGGTTCCCGATCTGACAAACCAGTTTACGCCTTCGAACGGGCACTCGACGCCGGGGTCATTCCCGAGCGCCACCATGGATCAAGCTGGCAGGACGTACTGCGTGGCTTCCGAAGCGATCAATGGCTTGATCGACGGCCCGTTCAGCATCGCGCCACCCGTGCAACGGCTCGTCCAGCCGCGCTTGAACTGGTGTCGTATCACTATCGGTCAGCCCTTCGACTCGGACACCCAGGAGACGAATACGAACTCGCTGCAGACCGAGCGCCTGATAGAGCATCACCGCTGTGGCGTAGACCTCGCGAGTGACGTCGGTGGGCCGGGCCATCGTGCGAGAGCGAGTGATGGTTGTGAAGTCCGAGAACCGGACAGTCAGCACTACTGTGCGCGCCATCATCTGGGCATGGCGTAACCGAGATGTCGTGCGATCACTGAGGTGCAGGAGTTGTCGACACAACTCCTGAGGGTCCTCGATGTCACGGGTGAAGGTCTGTGATGACCCCACGCTGCGCTCAGTCCGAGAGGGTGTCACCCGCTCACCTAGGCTGGCCTTGCCCCACGCAAGTCCAAGGAGATGCTCTGCGGCGTTCTTGCCCACCGCGCGCTCCACGGTGCGAGCAGGGAGGTAGGCGATGTCGGCGACGGTGCGCAGACCGAAAGTGTGTAGCTCCGCTTCGGTGGCTTGCCCCACACCCCACAACGCGCCGACCGGCAGCGGGTGAAGAAACGAGATCACCTCATCGGGTGGAACCATCACCACCCCATCGGGCTTAGCTGCGCGAGAAGCCATCTTTGCCACAGCCTTGGTGGCGGCCCCGCCCACTGAGCAGGTGATGTGCTGCTCGTCGGCAATGGTGTCCTTGATCCAGGCAGCGATCGCAGCAGGGGACCCCAATCGGCGCCGGCACTGTGAAACGTCGAGGAACGCCTCCTCCATGGACACCGTCTCCAGCAGCGGGGTGACCTCAGCGAAGATGGACATAACTGCCGCAGAGACTCTGCTATATGCGTCGTAGTCCGGCCGCAACACGACCGCCGACGGGCACAGGCGGCGAGCCGTGGACATCGGCATACCCGAGCGCACACCGAAGGCTCGTGCCGGATAACTGGCACACAACACGACTCCGCGCCAACCACCACCAATGATGACGCTCTGATGGCGCAACTCCGGCTTATCGATCAACGACACCGAGGCATAGAAGGCATCCATATCGACATGGAGCACCGTGCAGCCACGGTCGCTACGAACTGTGCGCCCTTCAGCCGTGTGCTCTTGATCGCTGGGACCGTGATCGATGGACCGGCGGCTCTTCATCGTCCCGAACTCCCCGGGCTGGAGTGCCACAACTTGCGGTCACTGCCAGGTGGCCCGACATCGGCATACGGCGACTGCGCAAATCCCGAAGCATGCAGCAGCACTCGACGCGGCGGTCCGCTCGGTGAACCGTCAGCACGCGCCCGATTCGCTGCCTCGGCATCATGTGCTGCAGCACCTTCTGTCCGCTCCATCAGTGCCCACACCGCATCGATGCCCTCGCGGCGATACACCTGATCGAGCTCTGTCATCTCCCACGCGGCAGTGGCACGCACCGATCGCCCCCGAGGCCCGGTCCGGCGCAGCACGCCACGGACCACCAAGAGCCAGGAATGGAAAACTGTCGCAGCGTAAGGGCCTTGCACATCTTCAAAGAACGTCGCATCGCTAGGCCCAGTGCCATCATCCAGAGTCAAGAACACAACCCTTCGGCCAGAGCGGACAGGAGGAGTCTGGGTGGCGACTTTGGCTCCGGCAATCAACACTTCCGAGGCATTACGACGCTCTAGCAGGTTTCTGGCTGGGGTGACCCCCAGCGCGTCGAGCAACGGTTGGTATGTGCTCATGACATGACCGCTGACATCCATCCCGAGCGCATCAAGCTCAGCCATCGTTTGCTCTTGAGCGCTCATCGCCGGTAACCCGCTGCCCGTTAACACCTCAGGCTCTGCCCAGAGATCAAGAGCCAACTGTGTGGCTGGGCGTGGGCGCGCATGCCAGGAACGGTCGCCTTGAGCCTGAGCGCTGGCGCGCGCGGCTACCTCACCGGCAGCAGCGTGCGGCTCGATCACGCGTCGGGCCTTGCTGCTGCGCGGGGCGACCGAACGGTGCGCGCGTGACCACCGATCAAGTTCGCGAACAGTCAACAGCAGATCGCGACGAGTCAGTGCCTGATCTCCGGCGTGCATCGCATCGAACCCACCAATGGTGACCAACCGCTCCACCACCGGCCGGGAAATTGTTGTGCGCTTCCAGAAGTCGGCCAACGAAGCGTACGGCTGACCAGCCACGATACTCTCCACCTCAGCATCGGTAATGCCCTTGATCTCACTGAGCGACAACCGAATGCCATACCCAGCCGCCCGACGGGTAATGGTGGTCATCTGTTCATCGACGGGATCCGGTGTAGAACCCTGACGAGGTGCCGGCAACTCGATCCCATCCACGGCCCCACCTTCACCTTCACTTTCACCTTCAAGAGGCTCCACGCGGTATGTCGATCCACAGGTATTGACGTCGATGGGCAGCACGCGTACCCCCATATTGCGCGCTTCGTCCAAGATCAGGCGTTTGGGATACATCCCTGGATCGTGGGTCAGCACACCAGCGAGAAATGCTGCTGTGTGATGAGTCTTAAGCCACGCAGATTGATACGTGGGCAAGGCAAACGCGGCGGCGTGAGCCTTGCAGAACCCGAAGGAGGCAAACGCAGCCAGCACACCCCAAATACGCTCCACCTCGGCATCGGTATAGCCGCGATCGGCGGCGGCCGGACGCCACCACTGCTCGACCTGTTGCTGCCCCAGCGGCGACCCCATGGCACGGCGCACCTCATCGGCTTGGGCCAGTGAGACTCCCGTGGTCTGGGCAACGATCTTGAGCACCTGCTCGTGAAAGACCACCACACCGTAGGTGCTTTCTAGCGCCGGTATCAGCGTGCGGTGTAGGTATTCCGGCTCGTTCCACCCCTGTCTCGCCTGAAGGAAGGGGCGGATCATGTCTGACTTGACCGGGCCGGGACGGAAAAGTGAAATGTCAATGATGATGTCTTCGAAGGTCTCAGGGGCGAATTTGCCGACCAGCTCTCGCTGACCCGGAGACTCGATCTGAAAGCACCCCAGCGTCCGCGTGGATTGAATCAGCGCGTAGGTGGACGGGTCATCGCGTGGGACGTCCTGCTCATCATCGAGGTCAATGACCTTGCCATCCACCCGTTTGACCTCATCGAGGGCGTGCGCCATCGCTGACTGCATCCTGATCCCAAGTACATCCAGCTTCAACAGCCCGAGCTCTTCGACATCGTCCTTGTCGAATTGGCTCATCGGGAATCCCAGCCAACTCGACTCCACCGGCGTGCGGTCCAAGAGTCCGGTGTTCGACAAGATCACCCCACAGGGGTGCATTGCCACATGCCGGGGCAACCCGTCCAAGCTCTCCACCAACTCAAACAGCAAAGTCATCGCGGGAGCATCGAAGCCCAACCGTTTCAGTTCGGGCAGATCGTTGATTGCGGATCGTGCATCGCGGGCCCTGATGTGCGGGAAGGCCTTGGCAATGGTGTCGATCTCGCCAGGGGGCATACCCAAGGTGGCTGCGACATCGCGAATGGCGTGACGCACGCGGTAGGTCTCCATCATGGACACGCAGGTCACCCGCTGCGAAGAGAACTTCTCCAGAATCCGTTCGTAGATCTCAGTACGCCGAGCTGACTCGACATCGATATCGATATCGGGCAGTTGGGCTCGAAGGGGCGAGCAGAACCGCTCCATCAGTAGGTCGTGTCGCACCGGGTCCACCCCGCTGATGCCAAGGAGATAGGTCACCAAAGAGCCAGCACCTGAGCCCCGTGCTGCCACCCGCACTCCTTGATCTCGGATCAAGTCGCACACCTGGGCCACAGTGAGAAAGTAGGTGGGATAGCCCAGCCCGGAGATAACTCCCAGTTCGTCGTCGAGACGATCGCGGACTCGGCGCAGAGAGGCAGCCGACTGATACGGATATCGGTCAGCAATCGCGGCCCTGCAACGCTGCGTCAATACCTGTTGAGCCCCACCCAACCCACTCACGCCCAGTACTTCGGGCTCAGGCAGATGGACTCCGCCTATCCCCACGTCAGATCGGG
Source organism: Ornithinimicrobium sp. (assembly GCA_049671385.1). Lineage (GTDB taxonomy): Bacteria > Actinomycetota > Actinomycetes > Actinomycetales > Dermatophilaceae > Ornithinicoccus. The sequence goes on from JBATUU010000133.1 coordinate 6,914, forward strand.
CCTGTTGGCGACACTGCTGCGCTACCTCCATCGTTGCTGCCACCAGATCATGGCTGCTCACTCGGTAGGGCCCCACTGCGGCAGCGACCTGCTCAGCTCGAGCCAGCATCGTGGGCGTGTCCGCCAAGTGCCCGGCGGTGCTGACCCGGTCCAGGTGTCGCTCATCCAGCGGAACCATCCGGCGGGCTGCGTCCAACACATCGACCACTCGGGCTTGGTGGACTTGCGCATGTCGGACCGCTGCGCTCAACACACTCGGCACGCCATGCTCCAAGGCCAGCGCCCACATACGTGCGGCATGGGCCACGCTGCCACTGGTATGTGCCGGCCCGCCATGCACCACGATTTCAACGCGCAGCGCCTCCGGTGGCAGAGCACGTCGCCAGTGGGTCAGCAGATCGGCTGCGTGCCCGTGCTGGCCGGCCAGAACTGCTCGGCCCACGTCAGAATCTGGGCCAAGCATCACCACGACCGGTGAAACTCCGTCTGCTGGGATAGCTGCACGGGCCAGCGCGCTCAGATCGGTCAACGGATTGCCGCGCTCCCCCGCAAGGTGAGTGTGAGTGATCAATCGGCACAACCGTGACCACCCCACCCCAGGGCTCAAGCCCGCATTCTGACCGCGGGCTAACACAGTGACCCGTGGATGCCGGTCATTCTTGAGCACTCCGCCCTTGATCGGTTGCCCGCGAACAGGGCGCCCGGAGCCGATCTGATGCCGAGACGGCTGCCCGAGCACTGAACCCTGCACTGCCAGGTCGACGCCCAAAATCGGGTGGACACCAACCTCGAGCGCCGCGTTCACGAAGCGCACGGCGCCATAGACACCGTCCCGGTCGGTCAGCGCCACACTTGACTGGCCAAGGTCAGCCGCCCGCTGCACGAGCTCGATCGGCGTGCTGGCTCCATAACGCATCGAAAAGCTCGACGCGACATGCAGGTGGGCAAAGTCCGAAAAGTTAGCCATGCGCGAGCACGGCGTGTGCAGATGGTGCGGGTGCAAGCACGGCGAGATCGCTGGACACTGGCGGCGCGATGGGTAGATGCAGCATGCCTCGCACCGCCTCCAGGAAGCCCTCACTTTGACGCACCAGGTCATCTGCCTCACGGCGGCTCACCTGAGCCTCTCCGCGCATCAACGAGCCACGGCGACGCGCTGATGCGGCATAGAACACCGCCCACTCGGTGAGTTCTGGTGCGATCGCCGGAAGCACCTCCCATACGCTGCGAGGCCCGGATTGTGAGCGCGGGTGGCCCGAGGCGTCGTGATGTGCAGCGATTACCGCAGCCGCTGCTCGCAGGGCTGAAAGGTGGGACTGGGTGTAACGCTCGGTGGAACTCTGCGCATGACATGCCTGCACCAACCCCTCACGAGCCCGTTCCAGCAGATCGAGCACTGTGCCTGCATTACTCATGACTCTCCTTGTGTGTAGGTCTGTCTCGGTATCCTTCGAGGCCGCAGTGGTGACATCAATCGGCGACACGGAGCAACCTCCAGCGCTCACTGCGTGTCACATCACTGCGTGCCACATCACTGCGTGCCACATCGCTGCGGGTGAGGGCCGCTCGCGTCGGGTCACCACATGTCGGGTCATCGGAGGTCAGGTCATCGGAGGTCAGGTCATAGACGCCGGTCAGCAGGTGTGGCCCGATGCTCGCCTCCACTCGCCATACCCGCTGCTCCAGGCCACGTGGACTCGCAGTGTCGACCTCACCGAGACGCCACCACGGGGTCCGCTGAGTCCACGCCGCCACTACTGCGCGCACCACATGGACACGTCCTCGCCACATGAACGCGGTCGGCACGCGGCTACCCGCAGGAGCGTGCTGCTCAGCGCTCGCCTGCAACCGGCCCAGCAGCACATCGTCGCACTGCACCTCGATCTGTTCGTGATACTGACGACTCATCTCATCCTCACAGCTCATCTGTCGCGGAGTGACTCAGGTCAGTACGTGTCGTACATACGTACTATCGAACAAATGTACGACAAGCTTTGGGGGTGCTGTCAAGACATCTGGATCACTGCGCTGAAGCAATAAGCCCGTCGCATGCGTAGGCTCGACACTTCGCAGGTGTGAAGATCACCACCGCACATCAGTGACCTGCTTGCTCAGCACCACCAAAGAGGACGGATCCCGTGAGCTCCCTACCGTCGGCTACTGGCCCTGTCGCGTCGGCAGTCCCCCTGGCGCCCCACCCGTTGGACAGCGTCGACCTCCGAGCACGGGTAGATCACGCTCTCAGCGCACATGTAGACGCTCAGCGAGGCATCGTGGCCGAGGTCGGTGAACCCGTACTGGCCCTGCTCGATGCCATCAGCGACCTACTGTCCAGCGGCAAAAGGCTCCGGGCCGCATTCTTGTATTGGGGGTACCGCGCTTTCGACGGCTCGGACTCATCAGCCTTGATCCGTGCCGCCAGCGCGATGGAGGTCTTCCAAGCAGCTGCCCTGCTGCACGACGACGTCATGGATAACAGCGACCTGCGTCGTGGCCGTCCGACCGCGCACCGCGCCTTCGCTGCCCAACACGCCGACGCATCGTGGTCCGGCTCCTCGCAGAGTTTTGGGCAGGCGGCTGCAACCTTGGCCGGAGACATGTGCCTGAACTGGTGTGACGAAATGTTTGCCACCTCAGGCCTGCCCACGTCACATATTCAGCGCGCCCGACCCACCTTTGACACGATGCGAACTCAATTGATGGGTGGGCAATACCTTGATGTCCTCACATCGGCAAAAGAATGGGAAGACCTCGATCACGAACAACGACTCGAGCAATGTCGACGAGTCATCACATATAAGAGCGCGAAATACTCGATCGAGCACCCGCTGCTCATCGGTGCAACCGCTATCGCGGCCCCCGCACCCGCCCGTGCCGCCCTGTCTGAGTATGGCTTAGCGCTCGGTGAGGCATTTCAGTTGCGTGATGACGTGCTTGGCGTTTTTGGTGATCCCTCGCAGACCGGCAAGCCTGCCGGAGACGATCTGCGCGAAGGCAAACGTACAGTCCTGATAGCCGCTGGCCTGCACCGTGGCACCGACGTCCAGGCCCAGCAGATCCGGGACCTGTTGGGCAAGGCTGACCTGGACCTGAATCAGGTCGATGCGCTGCGTGAGACCCTCCAGTCGTGCGGCGCAGTAGGTGACGTCGAGGCACTCATCGATCAGGATTGTGAGCGCGCTCGCACAGCGCTGGCCGCGGTGCCAGAAATCACCACCGAAGGACATCGTGCCCTCAGCTCGTTGATCGAGGTCAGCACGAGTAGAGCAAGCTAAACCTTCGCTCTAGGAAGCCACTTCCATAGCCCGGCGTCGTACCTCGGTTTTGTGCCCAGCGTGCAGTGCGCCCATCGCACTGCCACCGGTCCACGACTCGTCGACCTCACCCAACCACTGCAGGATTTCATCGTCGCTGAGTCCGCTATCGGCCAACACCGTGAACGTTCCGCGCAAAGCCTTCATGGGGCCAGCATCGGAGACGAAACCTGCGGGCACCATCAATGCTCTGTTCGGTCCGCGTCGCATACCGATGAGATCTCGCATCTCCAGCCACGTCCGAACGGTGGCCAGGGAGGCGCCGGCCCTTTCCATGATGTCCGGCACAGTAAGCCATTCCCCATCGAGAATGACATTGGTGTCACTTAGCACAATTCCTCACCTTTCTTATGGAGCGACACGCATTCACCTAGACGTGTCGCTTTTTGTCTAGTACGGTCCCACGCGTCACATCAGTATCGCGAAGCCCACTAATTACCGCCAACCACACGTGCATCTTGGGTCACCCACGGCCCGTTGCCGAAGGGGAACCCGATGAGTCCAGCTCCTGCGGATATGCCGCCATTGTCATTGTCGGCACACACCGCCGTGCACGGCCCCATCGCAGCGGGACCGACACATCATCTCGCGAAGGGCTCGAGCCAGGATTACACGGTGCGCCCCGGTGACACGGTGTATGACATCGCCGCCACACAGGGCACCACGGCTGCGGCCATCGTTCGCACCAATGGCCTCGCCGATGGTGGGCGCTGGATCATGCCCGGTCAGCGCTTACGCCTCGGCGGCCAGAGCGAGGGCGCGTCCTCGGCAAGCACATCGTCGGCATCGAGCTCCTCGAGCACGCGCAGTCGTTCCGGAGCCAAAACCGTGACTGTGCGACCGGGCAACACGCTGTCCGGGATCGCGGCCAAGCACGGGGTCTCGGTGCAGTCGTTGGCGAGCGCCAACAACATCCGCAACACGCGGCTGATTTATCCGGGGCAACGGTTGGTGATTCGCCAAGGATCGACGCCTGCCAGCACGAGCAACAGCAGCGCATCTCAGCGCTCCTCCAGCGGCGGCGCTCCATCGAAGACCACGCGCCCCACGACTGTGACCGTCGCCTCCGGCGATACGCTCTCCGGGATCGCCGCCAAGTACGGCATCTCGCTGGCAGCGCTGCAGCGTGCCAACCCTGGCATCGAGCCGCGCCGACTCTGGGTCGGCAGCACGGTGCGGCTGACCGGATCAGGCTCGACCAGCTCAGGCTCCACGAGCTCGACGCCCGCCAAGAGTTCATCCGCGGGCAGTTCCAGGTCTTCTGGAAAGCGCAACTCCCCGTACACCCCGGACAACATCGGTGATCGCTACTCCGGCTCCGACGTCGACAACACCTTCTTGCACTACACCTACTCCTCAGCCGTGGCGCGCTCGGCGGCAGCAAACCGCGACTACCTCTCGGGTGTCTCGGTGCCCTCGCGTGATGCGACCAAGGCGATGATCGTCGCGACCGCTCGGCGGCACGGAGTGGACCCCTCGCTGATGCTCGCGCTGTCCTATCAAGAGTCAGGGTGGAATCAGCGCGCGGTCTCCCCTGCCAACGCGATCGGTGCGATGCAGGTCATTCCCACCTCGGGGGACTGGGCCTCGGGCCTGGTCGGTCGCAAACTCAACCTGCTCGACCCACAGGACAACGTCACCGCTGGCACCGTCATCATGCGCGCCCTGCTGCGCTCCACTGACTCCGAAAGCAAAGCGATAGGTGGGTACTACCAAGGGATGGGCAGCGTGCAGCAGTACGGGTTGTTCAACGACACCGAAACCTACGTTGCCTCTATCAAGGCCCTACGCGCCACGATGTAGGCCCCTGTTTACGGCTCTCTGTGTCGCCGGCTCGGTGCAACCTCTCGGCGTCCCAGGCTTTACCCGCTGTGCTCCGTAGAATCACCGGGTGAGTCCAACGCGCCCGCCCCTGCTTGAGCGTGTGCTGCATGGTCGTTACCGGGTCGACGCTCATCTCGCTGAGGGTGGCATGGCTTCGGTGTATCAGGGACATGATCTACGGCTCGACCGTCCCGTTGCGCTCAAAATCATGCGCCCGGACCTCGCCCGCGATGTAGATTTCGTCGCGCGCTTCCAACGCGAAGCGCGCAGCGCTGCCAAACTCTCGCACCCACATGTGGTCTCGGTCTACGACCAGGGCGAGGACGAAGGGCTGGTCTATCTGGTGATGGAGCTAGTCACCGGCCGCAACCTGCGCGACATCATCTACCAGGATTCGCCCTTGAGTATTCGCGCCGCCACCGACATCGTCGACCAAGTGCTGGCGGCGCTCAGTGCGGCGCATGGGGCCGGGTTGATCCACCGTGATATCAAGCCCGAGAACGTGCTGACCGATGCCAGCGGCGCGGTGAAGGTCGCCGACTTCGGCCTGGCTCGAGCGATCACCGCGGGCACCATGAGCCGCACGACCGATGTCATGTGGGGCACAGCGGCATACCTCTCCCCTGAGCAGGTGCAACATGGTCGCGCTGACGAGCGCACCGATGTGTATGCCGTCGGCCTGCTGCTGTACGAACTTCTCACCGGGCGCAAGGCCTTCGGCGGCGACAGCCCGATCCACGTCGCTTTTCAGCATGTGCATGACGCCGTGCCCTCGGTGGCGCCGGCAATGACCGGTGGCGCAGAGCAGATGGACGCTCTGATCGCGCAGGCTTCGGCGCTGGAGCCCGATGAACGACCGACGAACGCAGCGCAGTTGCGGACGCTGCTGACCAGTGTGCTTGCGGATTTGACCGACGCGGATCTCGATCGCGAGCCCATGGCTGTCTTCTCCCCCGAGCCGGGTGAAGCCACCGCGCACGAGGGCTCCGACGCCGACCTGACCAAGCCGGTGCATCAGGTCACGACGGTCGCTCCAGTGCAACCCTTGGCTCAAGCCGGAGCCTTCGCCCGCACCACCGGGAACCGAGTCCCTCGATCGGCTCGCGCCTCGGCCCCGGCGACGCCCCCGGTCGACCACACATCATCAGATGGCCCACAGGCTGCCGCTGCGCGGGCAGGTCGCGGACGTCGCCGACTCGGGGTGTGGCTGACAGTGTTGCTGTTGTTGATCGGGACTGCGGGGGCCGCTGGGGCGTGGTATTTCACAGCCGGCCCAGGCATCTACTCCCCGATGCCCGATGTCGTCGGCGAGACCGAGGCCGACGCCGCCACAGCGTTGGACGCCGTCGACCTCGATGCGACAGCAGTCCCTGCATACTCCGAGACGGCTGACGAAGGCACCGTGATCAGCGCCTCGCAAGAGCCTGGGGAACCGGTGCGGCACGGCACCGATGTCGAACTGGAGGTCTCCCAAGGACCGGAGCGCTATGAGGTGCCGGACGTGGCTGGGATGAGCGTCGAAGAGGCTACCGAGGCGCTCGAGGAGACGAAACTCGCCATCGGCGTGCCCACCGAGGACTTCGATGACGACGTTGACGTTGGCCTCGTGCTGCGCTCAGACCCTGCTCCAAACGATGACCCGGTGCCACCGCAGACCGTGGTGGATGTGGTGATCAGTGCTGGGCCCGAGCCGATCGACATCCCGGATGTCACGGACACTGCCCTGGACGAGGCGAGCCAAACCCTGAGTGAGGCCGGCTTTGAGATGGAGACCGCTGACGACGAGGTCTTCGACGACGATGTGCCACAGGGCTCGGTTGTTCGCCAAGATCCCAGCGGCGGGCAGGGCCAGCGCGGCGACACCATCACCGTGACGGTGTCCAAGGGCCCGGAGTTGGTCACAGTGCCGCAAGTCATCGGGATGCAGTTCCGCGAGGCCAAGCCGCTGCTGGAAGATCTCGGCCTGGAAGTGAAGCGTGAGGAGATCGCGCAAGCCTTCTTCGGCACCGTGCGCTTCCAGAGCGAGGGTGAGGGCGCACAGGTGCCCAAGGGCACCGAAATCGTGCTCAGCGTGTTGTAAACCTGTCGGCGCCCGTCGGTCGGTCTGCGCAGCGTGGCGGCGCTCTAAGCGCGAGCCTGCAGCAGGTTGACCACCACGTCGCCGCAGTGCTTGGTTGCTTCGTCGTCGACATCCATATGCCACACCAGCCGGACGTGCTCAGCGTCGGGGGCAAAGCCCAGCACGCCCCGCTCACCCGCCCGGGCAACGAATTCTGCGCTATCCCACCCTGCGGCTGCGACCTTGAGGTTGACGATATTGGTGTGAACCAGCGCCGGATCAACCACCCTCTGGTCGAGCTCGGCGACCCGGGTAGCCAGGGCAGCAGCCAGCCGATGGTCCTCGGCCAGACGGGGTATGTGGTGGCGCACGGCATACAGACCGGCGGCAGCCAGCATGCCGATCTGGCGCATCCCCCCACCCCAGCGTTTGCGCCATACCCGCGCCGAGGCGATGGCCGCGTTGGAGCCGACCATGAGCGACCCCACAGGCGCGCCCAGTCCTTTGCTCAGGCATACCGACACAGTGTCCGCGCAGGCGCCATACTCGCGCAGTGACACCCCCGTAGCGACGTGCGCATTCCACAGCCGGGCGCCGTCAATGTGCACCGCGACACCGCGCTCCTGCGCCTGGGCTGCGACCTGCTGCATCGCTGCCAGCGGTTGCACGGTCCCCCCACCGAAGTTGTGGGTGTTTTCGATCACGACGCACGACGTCGCCACCAGATAAGGGCTGCTGGCGGGGGCGGTGAGCCGGTTGACCTCGGCTGGGTCCAACAGTCCTCGCGGCGCACGCCAACTGCGAGTAGTGATTCCGGAGAGTGCTGCTGCACCACCCATCTCAGCGCGCAGCACATGCGCCATCTCATCGGCGATCAACTCGCGCCCAGGCTGCACGTGCTCCCGGATCGCCAACTGACCGGCCATCGTTCCCGATGGGGTGAACAGCGCAGCCTCGTGCCCGAGCAGATCGGCCACGGCCTGCTCCAACTCGGCGACCGTGGGGTCTTCGCCGTAGACATCGTCGCCAACCTCGGCCTCGGTCATGGCTGCACGCATGGCTGACGTCGGCCGAGTCAGAGTGTCTGAGCGCAGGTCGGCGGTGACCATCAACGGACGCTACGCATCAACGTGCGCCTTGCTCCAACATCTCGGCCACCTGGAAGGCCAACTCCAGCGATTGCTGGTGGTTCAAGCGCGGGTCACACAGCGTCTCGTAGCGCAATCCGAGGTCATCCAGATCCACTGGGTGCGATCCGCCGACACACTCGGTGACGTCGTTGCCCGTCAACTCCACATGGATCCCACCGGGCCAGGTGCCGACCTGTCGATGGGCAGCAAAGAAGCCGCGCACCTCAGCGACCACGTCTTCGAACCGCCTGGTCTTGTAGCCGCTGGGTGAAGTGAAGGTGTTGCCGTGCATCGGATCGCAGATCCAGGTGACGTGACTGGCCTCCTCACGCACTGAATCCAGCAACGCCGGCAGCACCTCGCTGATCCGGGCAGCACCCATTCGGGTGATGAAGGTCAGCCGGCCAGGCGCGTGCTCGGGGTCCAGTGTCTCGATCAGACGCAAGACATCGTCGCGTGTCGCGGTCGGTCCGAGCTTGACCCCGATTGGGTTGTTGATCCGGGATACGAAGTCGATATGGGCCTGGTCCAGATCGCGGGTGCGCTCGCCCACCCAGACGAAGTGTCCGGAGGTGGTGTACGGCGTGCCGGTGCGTGAGTCCCGTCGGACCATCGCCCGTTCGTAGTCGAGCACCAGCGCCTCATGACTGGAGTAGAACTCGACCCGGCGCATCTGCTCTGCATCGGCGACCCCGGAGGCCTCCAGGAAGCGCACGGCACGGTCGATCTCCGCGGCCATCGCTTCATACTTGGCTTGCGCTGGGCCGGACAAGAAGCCCTTGTTCCACATGTGCACACTGCGCAGATCGGCGAAGCCACCCTCGGTGAAGGCGCGCACCAGGTTCAGCGTCGCGGAGCTGGCGTGGTAAGCCCGCAGTAGGCGTTCGGGGTCGTGCCGTCGCGCTTGTTCAGTGAATTCGAAGCCGTTGACCATGTCCCCGCGGTATGCGGGCAGGGTCACGCCATCGCGCGTCTCATCATTTGCCGAACGGGGTTTCGCGAATTGCCCGGCGATCCTGCCGACCTTCACGATCGGCATACCCGCGCCGTACGTGAGCACCACCGCCATCTGCAGGATCGTCTTGATCCGGTCACGAATGTTGGGCCCGGTCACTCCGGACAGGGTCTCGGCGCAGTCACCGCCCTGCAAGACAAAAGCCTGGCCCCGAGAGGCGGCCGCTAAACGAGTGCGCAGCGCATCGCACTCACCTGCGAAAACCAACGGCGGATAGTTGGACAGCGTGGTCAGCACCTCGGCCAATGCAGCCGGGTCACTCCACGTGGGTTGCTGCAGGGCAGGCTTGTCTTCCCAATCGAAGACATGGCCAACAGGAACCGCCGTCACATCAGAAGTCACGCCCCCATCGTAGGAGCGTTGTACGAGTGCTTCGGTCACCGCTGGGACGACTCCTGTGCTCGATCGCCGCTTGCTGCCTCGTCGGTCTCGGCGTCCTTGGCGAATCGTTGGGACAGATCTGCAGTGACCGATGCGGTCGCATCACGTACTTGCTCCCGCGCCTGCTCAACATTCGCTTTCGCTTCGCTCACTCTTGCTTTGGTAGCGGCGCTGACCCGGGCCTTACGCTCGGCGGCCATCCGCTCCTTCACCACAGACGCATACTCATCCACGTACTCCTGGCCGGATAACTCGGCCAGGGCATGCATGACTTGGTCGGTGATCTCGCGCAACAATGTCCGATCGCCTTCACGCCCGGCGTGACGCGAGAAGTCCATGGGCGCACCGATGTTCACTCCAACCTGGTGCAGGTTGGGGATCTTCTGCCCAGTCGGTTGTGCCTTGTCCGTGTCGATCATCGCCACCGGGATGATCGGGACACCGGCCTCAAGCGCCATCCGGGCCATGCCGGTCTTGCCCCGATACAGCTTCCCATCGGGTGAGCGGGTGCCTTCTGGGTAGATCCCGAAGAGTTCGCCCCGACGCAGCACCTTCATTCCTTGACGAACGGCCACCA
>JBATUU010000134.1:0-4564 GCA_049671385.1 Ornithinimicrobium sp.
ATCCAAGCCCTCGAGGTCCTCAGTGGGGTCCGCCTCCAAATAGCCCAACACCCCAGCACGCTCAACAGCTTCGGCAAAACCGAGTCCGTGGCGGGCCACCATGTCCAGGACATAGTTCGTCGACCCATTGACTATCCCACTGATCGAGGTGATGGTGTCGCCCGCTAGCGACTCCCGCACGACGCGCAGTACAGGCACAGCCGCCACTACGGCCGCCTCGTAGTCAAAAGTGGTGTTGCCCTGATGAGCAGCAGCATGCAACGCGACGCCTTCAGCAGCGATCAACTGTTTGTTGGCACTCACCACGGGGGTGCCCGAAGTCAACGCCTGAACGATCAAAGAACGCGCCGGCTCGAGACCACCCATCACCTCGACGACGATGTCGGCGTGGTCGACGACCGCAGAAGCGTCTTCGGTCAACACCTCCGAGTTCAACGAGCCAAGGTCGCGGGGCGTAGCGACGTTGCGGACGGCGATCCCGCTCACGACGAGGGGTCGACCGACACGGCTCGCGTACACCTGCTGCTGGTCGGCGAGACGGCGAGCAACCGCGCTACCGACGTTGCCGCAGCCGAGCAAGCCAATCTTCAAGGGAGCGCCGGGATCTGTGCCGGTACCTACGGGTCCTGATGAGGAGGGCATTGAGCTCACATCACATCCGCTCTGGTGCGTTGACGCCCAGCAGTTCCAAGCCACTGGCCAACACCACCTGGGTCGCGTTGTTCAACCAGAGGCGGGTGCGGTGCAGATCCGATATCGGCTCCTCGGCGTCGATGGGTCGGACTCTACAGTCGTCGTACCACTTGTGATAGCGACCCGAGAGGTCTTCGAGGTAGCGGGCCACCCGGTGCGGTTCACGCAACTCGGCGGCCTGGGTGACCACGCGTGGAAAGTCGCCCAGAATTGCCAGGAGTCGGGCCTCGGAGGGGTGCGACAAGGTAGAGGGGTCAAACCCGGAAGCGGGATCGACACCATCCAGACGTGCCAAACGATCTACGTTGCAGGTGCGTGCGTGGGCATACTGCACGTAGAAAACGGGATTGTCGTTGCTGCGCTGACGCATTGCCTCACCGTCGAGGTCCAGCGGCGAGTCGGCTGGGTAGCGGGCCAGCCAATAGCGCACCGGGTCCGAACCGATCCACTCCAGCAAGTCGGTCAGGGCAATGGCATTGCCGCGCCGCTTTCCCATCCGCTGGCCGGAGATGTTGATGAGTTGCCCAATGAGCACCTGGATGTTGCGCTCCGGGTCGTCACCGGCGCAGGCCACGATCGCCTTCAGCCGGTTGACGTATCCATGATGATCTGCACCGAGCATGTAGACCTTGGACTCGAAGCCACGGTCCTTCTTGCTCAGGTAATAGGCCGCATCCGATGCAAAATACGTCGGCTCGCCGGAGGCGCGAAGCAACACGCGGTCCTTGTCATCGCCGAAATCCGTCGTCCGCAGCCACACCGCACCCTCTGACTCGAAGACATGGCCCTGGTCACGGAGCCGCTGCACAGCCTCGGTGACCGCACCGGAATCATGCAGCGACTTCTCCGAAAACCACACGTCGAAGTGCACCGCGAAAGCGGCGAGGGTGTCTTGGATCTGCTGCAGTTGCAACTGCCCACCTCGCCCACGGGCGAGTGCAAGCGATTCCTCCCTCGGCAATTCCGCCCAGTTCGGCTGTTCTTGCTCGATGGCTGCGGCGAGAGCGTCAATGTGGTCGCCGGAATAGGAGCCTTCGGGCGCTTCTTCGCCCCGCGCCGAGGCAAGGATCGAAACTCCCAGTTTGTCCATCTGTGCGCCGGCGTCATTGATGTAGTACTCCGTCGTCACGTCCGCACCGCTGGCCTGTAGGACACGGCGCAGGGTGTCGCCCAGCGCTGCCCACCGGGTATGCCCCAGGTGCAGCGGACCTGTCGGGTTTGCCGAGACGAACTCGAGGTTGATCACCTCGCCGGCCAGCGACTGGTTGCGCCCATACTCTGCGCCAGCCTCGACGATGGACTTCGCCAGGGTGCCAGCGCTGGCGGCCTCAAGCGTGATGTTGATGAAACCCGGACCCGCCACGTCCACCGAACTGACGCCGTTGACTAGGATCAGTCGAGCGGCGAGCACCTCAGCCGCTGACCGGGCCGACAGACCCGCTTGTTTGGCGATCTGCAGCGCGATGTTGGTCGACCAATCACCGTGCTCACGGCTGCGGGGTCGCTCCACGCGCGCCTCGGGAATCACCGAAAGGGTCAGTTCGCCGTCGTCAACGGCGGCCTGAAGGGCAGCGCGAATAGCTTCAGCAAGTTGCTCGGGAGTCACGACGAGATTCTATGCGCGTTGTTGGCCCCGTTGGAGCACCGCAGCGAGTAGCACCAAGACTGCCACGGCGATCGCCGCACCCGCAGTGATCACAGACTCCGGCTCACTGCCCAGCCTGGCCACAGCGATCCAACTCAGTCCCCACGCCATGGCGGCCGCCACAGCGAGGCGGCCACCCAGCCGCTGGGCAAATAAGAACCCCAAGCCCGCCACGACGACGAGCACGGCGACCGCGACAAGATCGCTGAGGACTGGGCCCGGCTCAACCCCGTCGGCGACGAGCGCGGCAGTGACGTTGGCGCAGGTCGCCACTGCCACCCAGCCCAGGTACAAGCCGAAGGTGCCATCGATAATGACCCTGTCGGCAATCTTGACGCGGCCATCGAGCAGCGTTAGCCGGCGCAACAACAGCCCGAGCACCAGAGCCAGGGTCGCAATAACGCCCACGCTGACCCAGATCCATCCCTGTTGGGTGACCAGCAGCCAACTTGCGTTCAGCACCATCGAGGCGGCTGCGAGCCAACCGATCCGGCGATGCACCGTGCGCGTGCTTTGTCCGGGCAACCACTGCCAGAGGGTATAGATGGCCAAACCTGCGTAGATGACCGACCAGATCGAGAACGCGGGTCCGGCGGGCGCCAAGCGCGTTGCGTCTGCAGCCAGGGCACCTCCCGATGATTCTTCGACCCTGGTACCAAGGACACCTACTCCGTACAGCGTTCCGAGGACACAAAAGATCTCGGCCGCAGTCACCGTGATCTGGCGTGCCCGATCACTACCTCGTACCTCGCTCACCGGTCCACCTTCTGTGTGTCGACGCTCGGCAACCCCAACCTGCGACAAACCCGCAGGTCTGGGCTTTCGACCCTAGTAGAGTCGGCGTATGACGCTTCGGCTCGGCCGGTGGACGCGGCTCAGAACGACGGCGATGGTGGCGCGGATTCTGCCGTGAGTGAGTGTGCGTTGCGGGGCTTACGGGAGTTGTGGGGGCTGTGGCTGCTCGAACCGGCCTGAACGACGGGCTCGTCGTCGCCTTCGCGGTCGCTGCTCTCGCCCTGGTGGTCCGCCTGCCATTTATCGGCCATGCACTGTGGCACGACGAGGCCGCGACCGTCATCCAGTACGTGCAGGGCGGCTGGACCGCGCCGTGGACCGATGTCACCGAGAACGATCATCTCCTGCTCTCGGTCCTCGCGCGGCTGCAGAGCCCGTTCCTCGGCACAAGCCCGTGGGCAATGCGGCTCTGGTCCATCGTTCCAGCTGTCGTAGCCTGCGGCCTGTTGACCGCCGTGACGAGTCGAGTCCACAGCCGCTTTGCCGGTGTTGTGGCTGGCGGAGTCTTGGCCTTGACACCGCTCGTGGTCGACATCACAGCTCATGCGCGCGGTTACGGGTTGGTGCTCCTAGGCGCCACGATCGTGCTGGCCGCTACTACCCGCCGTGAGGGAGTGTCGCACGTCACGGCGGCAGCTGGATGGTTCATTGCGGCCGCGACCACCCCACTGGCCGCTGCTGTGGTCGGTGCCCTGTGGTTGGGGTCCTCGGTCGCTCGGCGCGACGTCGCCGGTGCAGCAGTGCCCGCCGTTGCAGCCGCGCTGGTTGCCGCCGTGTGGTGGGGACCTGTGGCGTCGGCGTATCTGCAGGCCGTGCTGGCGGTCCAACAGCCCAAGAGCCCCCCGGGGACCCAGTTGCCGGTGCTGGAGCGGATCGTCGATGCCGTGCAGCACCCCCCCGCCGTTGACGTATGGCGAAACCTCGTCGGCCTCCAGCCGCACCCTGTGCTCGCTCTGACTGGCCTGGCGCTGATCGGGATGCTGGTCGCGCTGCTGCTGCCACGGGTTCGCCAACTCGCGCCCGGGCTGCTCGAGGGCACGGCACTGGCCACTGTAGTGCTGCTAGCAGCCGTCGTGGTCGGCCTGCCGCCGTCCCTGCGCTTCGCCCTCCTGGTCGCGCCCGCGGGCGCCATGGTGATCGGCGTCGCGTTGGCGGCGGCACCCTCGCGGAGGGTCGCCGTCGTACCGGTACTCGCTTTTGCCCTTCTTGCCGGCGCCTCACTCCCCCAGCGATGGGCCACGCCACAGGAACCCTATGGCCGCCTGGCCACGGCGCTGACCGAGAAGGGCGTCAAGGACCTCTACCTGGCCACCGTCGACCGTGCCCCCGGTCACCTTCTGGTGCCGGACGGGCCGACCGTCCACATCGTGGTCGCGTCGCCGGTCGAAAACCTTGGCGGGGTCCCGGCCCGCGTGTTGGACCGGGTACGCC
>JBATUU010000135.1:0-2786 GCA_049671385.1 Ornithinimicrobium sp.
ACCTGGCCGCAGTGCTGGGTCGTGATCGTGACTTGGATCGAATGCACAAACGACCGACGGTGCAGACAAGACACCCTTGCCCGATTGACCCAATCGAAATGCGAATTACGGTCCAAGCAAGATACCAACACCGCGGCCGGTTATTCACGACAACTAAACGGGAACGGTGGGTCAGGTCAACTATCCAACAGCAGCCGGTTGCCTTTCCTCACTTCCCGCAACTCAGCCGATTGCTCCCGGTTCACCCCAGGCCGGGTCTTGGCGTCGACATCGTCGAGGTTCAGTCACCGGTGCAGACACGACTCCGAAATCCCGAAGTCCTTGGCCACCGTCGCGATCGACGCCTCGCCCTTGCGGGCGACCGCGAATACGTCACCACGAAACTCTTGAGCGAACGCTATAGGCATAGCCCTCATCCTCACAGTGAGACCCTCGCCTCACAGATCAGATGTCAACCAAACCCTGGGCGGTCCCCTTCCCAAGCTCCGTTGAGTAGCCAAGGCATCTATATGAGTAGCGGTTTCCATTGCCCTGTGCAGCTACCGCGTGCTCCTCTATGGGTGTCGGTTCCCTGCAGGAGATGTCGAGATCTCGCTCCCTTGGAATGGCCACGGCTTCAGTCAGGTTTGTCCCGCAGAACAGGTTGGGCACGGGGCACCAAAGCAGAAAGGGTGTGCTTGCAGATGAGCGTCAAGAACATTTCTGAGGCTTGGGGGAAAGAAGCTTTGGGCGACCCCACCGGCCCTGAAGTGATTAACCCGGACAAGGTAGGCAGCAGGCGTGCCTACGAGTCGGGCGTCGTCTACCACCACCCCGGTCGCGATGTAGGTGGGTTCATACCCTTCGGACCCGCTTGGGAAGTCTGGCGGGCCTACGGATACGAACGAGGACACCTCGGCTATCCCATCAACGCTGAACCACCCAGGCGTGGGGGCTGGCCGGTGCTCGGCCGGAACAGGCAACGCTTAGAACACGGAGCTGTCTGGTACCCGCAGGAGGAACGATCCCCCTTGCTCGGCTTCAAGGTGTTGTGGCTCAACACGGCGCTGATGATCGACCCCTTCTACAAGGCTCACGAAGACAGGGACCGTCATGTCAGAAGGCTCATCGATGTTCTCCAGCAGGGGGACTGGGATGTCATCTGTCTAGGCGAGGTCTACTACTCGAGCGAGCAAGACGCAATCATCTCGGCACTGCGCCCCTCGCACCCGCACTCTCACAGAGGCCCGGACGAAGCCGACCTCGAACAGGACGGCGGCCTGATCATCCTCTCAAGGCTCCCGATCACCAGCCGTGGACAGTCGATCTTCCGTCACTGCGCCGGGGAGGACTGCTTCTCGAACAAAGGGGTCCTGCACGCACGCGTCCGCGCAGCCTCGCACCCCTCCCTCGGGGGCTACCCCGGACACACCCGCCCGTTCTCCGTCGACATCTTCGCCACGCACATGCAAGCCGGACCGATCCTGCCGTTCGGGGATGCGACCACCGTCAGGAGGCAACAGGCCAAGCATGCGGCCTCCTACGTCGAAGCAGTCAGCGAGCGCCAGCGACCAGCTGTGCTATTAGGCGACTTCAACATGCGATTCGATGAGGATCCAACCTGGATGCGTTTGCTCGGTTCCCCCAGAGATGCGTACTTGCTCGCGAACAGAAGTATTGATTCGCCAGAGGCAACAACCTCGTCAGGATCAGCACGTATCGATGCCGCCTTGATCTACCAGCCCTATGAGGTCGTACTCATGCCCGCAGAGGCCTCCGTGGTGAAGTTCACCATCGCAGATGGTGACGCTAAGCCACTCTCGGATCATCAAGGAGTCGAAGTGGCATTTCGACCCCCCGCTGCCGTCTCAGTGGACGTGGAGTACCCCTACGATCGCAAGCCGACCCACACAAATTGCTCCGTGGCCACCGCTCACGCGCTCGACACCACATCTGGGCCAGGTGACGATGACGTCGAAGTATGGTTTGGGCACCCCAACGGCACTCCCGACCGGATAGCACTCGGAGACTTCAACGCAGGTCAGCGAAAGGAGTTCGGGCCAGCCCAGGTCAGCAATGGTGCGCAGGCGGAAGATCCGCAGCGGCTGAAGATCCGCGCAGAGGAAGAAGACCGACCATGGTCCGGTCCCGAGCGCATTGGAACCGCCAATACCGCGATACCACTTGAGTTGTTTTGGCTCATGACCAACGAGCACTCCCTGCGGACCCCCCACCCTTTCCCGCTGCTCACAGGAGAGGGGTCGCAGTACGCCTTCACGGTGCGAGCAGACGGAGCCGGCTGGTTGCGGTAAAACACGGACCGACCTGACTTCGGCCGGCCGAGCACATCGTGGCGACCGTTCACGTCGACCTGATTCAGGCGTAGACCGGGTGATTCGCCACTTACCCGTCGCTGACCTTGACGCAGATCGCGTCGACGAAGATCGCCGCGTTCGGCCCGTGCAGGGGGCTGTGAGTCCAGCCCAGCATCTCGGCAGCGACCTTGACTGTGATCTGGCTGGTGCCTTTACCAATCGAAGGGCCATCTCAGCGAATTGACCCGCTGATCTCACGAGTGGTCAACCGCTTGGCGTACAACGAGATCGCAACCTCGTCCACAGCCGTGAGGCCTCGCTGCCGCCTCTTCACGATCACCGCTCCAAGGTGCACGACTGCTTTCTGGGCAACCGCAACGCCCACGTCGCCGGTCGCGTCCAGTCTAAACTGACCTCGGTCTGGTCCCGTTGCGCATATTGGCCGTCGAGACCGTGGTGTTTTCGTGACACAGGTGCTCGGTTATCTCCTCT
>JBATUU010000136.1:0-16063 GCA_049671385.1 Ornithinimicrobium sp.
TGTCCAGCGAGGACTGGGCCTGCGAGCGCAAGTCTTCGGAGATCGGGGCAGATCCCGCTGCATCCGCAGCCGCCTGCTGGCCGTCCTCGGAGATGACGTAACCGACGAAGTCCTTGACCAGATCGGCCGTCGCCGCGTCGGAGTACTCGCTGCACACGATGTGGTAGCTGACCAACACGATCGGGTAGGCACCCGACTCGGTCGTGTCGCGGGCCAGGTCGAGGGCGAGGTCGCCCTCGACCCCGGTTTCTGCGGGCTCGGAAGCATCGACAACCTTCGCAGCGCCCTCGGCGGAGTACTCGGTGAACTCCTCACCGACGCCGATGGCCGCGGTCTGCAGGTCGCCAATGGCCGAAGCGTCGGAGTAGCCAATGGCTCCTTCGGTGGAGCCGACCACCTGGATCACGCCTGTGGTCTGAGCGGCAGCTTCGCCGCCGCCGACCGGCCAGTTCTTGTCAGCCTCGTAGTCCCAGGAGTCGGGAGCCGCGGCGGACAGGTACTCCATGAAGTTCTCGGTCGTCCCGGACTCATCCGAGCGGTTCACCACGGTGATGTCGGTGTCCGGCAACTCAGCGTCCGGGTTGTCGGCCGCGATGGCCTCGTCGTTCCACGTAGTGATCTGCTGGTCGAAGATCTGCGCCAGCACGTCCGGCTTAAGGTTGAGGGCCTCGACACCGGGCAGGTTGTACGGCACGGCCACTGGGGAGATGTACACCGGGATGTTGAGCGCTCCGCCGTCACCACACACCTCGGTGACCGATGCGCGCTCATCTTCGTCCAGGTAGGCGTCCGAGCCAGCGAGCGCGACGGCTCCGGCCAGGAAGTTCTCGCGTCCGCCACCGGAGCCGATGGCGTCGTAGGTCACAGTGACATCGGGCTGAACGTCTTGGTAGCCGGCGATCCAGGCAGTCATCGCCGAGTTCTGCGAACTCGCGCCCGAAGCCGTGATCGTGCCGGACATGTCGCCTCCCTCAGACGACGTGTCCTCGGAGCCGGAGTCGGAGTCACCACCCGTCTCGGTGGGGGTGTCATCTCCACAGGCGGCGAGGGTCAGGGTGGCGGCCATCGCGAGGGCGAGGGTGGTGCTCGTGCGGTGCAGCTTCACGGAGTTCCTCTTTCGTGTGAATGGTTGTGGGGCGTACCCGGGCGCAGTCGAAAATTCGATTCCCTGGGCAGACCAGGTCGTCAACGTCTGCGTTGCCAACACCTGCAACGTAGGGGCGAGACGTGGCCCACAGTGTCCTGATCGGTGAACGAACCGTGAACGACGGTTGAATCTCAGAGGTCGGGCAGCTGCGCGACGAGGGCACCGCACACCACCGTCTGGACCTGGAACAAACTGCAGGTGAGCGCCGTTAGACTCCTCTAGCGTGTCGGGCTGCGGAAGCCCCGGGCTCCAACATCAGCCGCTACGAGCGGCCCCGCGCCGAGAGGCGCTCCCGGCCCGGCACGCGACTCATCTGCTCGCTACACCCCACGGCACCGCGCTCTCAACAGCAGGCGCTCACAACGACACTGCGCCCACCGGGCAGGGCTCTTAAATTCAGCCAGTCACGTCAGGTCGCCGCGACCCCAGAGCCCGGCGCATACGTGCAGATCCTGAGCCATCGTTTGGATGCGCGCCGCTCGACGTACCTGCTCGGTGGACACGTCGTGGGTATCAGCGCTCGGATCAGCCAGCCCCACGGCCATCACGTGCGCAAAGGCCGCCGCCCGCTCCAAGGCCACCTCGAGATCGCCGGTGAAGACACCGTTCAAAATGGTCATCGTCAGCTCGCGCAGATCTTCCGGCGTCGGAGGCTCGCTCAGTCCGGCAATCACCCGATAGACATCCGCGTGCGCAGCACCAGCGGTATACGCCCTGCTCACTTCCTGTGGCGATCGCTGGACCCACTCGTGCAGGACATACAGCCGCCACAAAGCCCCTGGCAGAGATCGCGCCGGCCGCTGCGACCACAACTGGGCCAGTGTGGCCAAGCCCAACTCGGGCACCAACTCGATGAGTCGAGCGGTGACCTCGGGGTCCTCGTTCTCGCGGCCGCGTCCCACCACGATCGCTGCCGTCCGGTGGGCGGCTTCCACGACATCCCACGGATCAGACCCGGCGAGCGCGTCGAACTCGGCGGGGTCCATCGGCGCCGGCTTGTGAAACCTCATCACGCAGGCTCGGGGCCGAGGATGATCACGTCGTGGCCGGCCAGGCGCACGTCGTCGCCGGCTATCTCCGCCGTGTCCCAGGCTGCGAGGACGTTACGTTCGTCGACATCGTCGGCCAGCGCCACGGTGGCCGAGTCTTCACCGAAGTTGGCGATGACGGTCACCTCACCGCGGCGCACCCACCACACATCATTCTTTTCGTCCTGCCAGACCTGCGACTCCCCCAACGCGGTGTCGGCCAGCGCTGGGACGGAGCGACGCAACCTCAACAGGTGCTGATACCAGCCGAACATGCGGGCATGCACGCCGTCCTCACGCTCATCCCAGTTCAACCGAGAGTCCTCGACCGTGCTCTGAGCTTGTGGGTCGGGCACTTCATCAGTCCACCCGTGAGCAGCGAACTCGCCCTTGCGTCCATCCCGGATCGAGTCGGCGAGCCACTCCTCCTCGTGCTGGGTGAAGTACTGCCACGGGGTGCTGGCGGCCCATTCCTCACCCATGAAGAGCATCGGCGTGTACGGCGAGGTCAACAAGAACGCGGCTCCGATCGCCGCCATACCGTGGCTCGTCAACTGGTTCAGCCGATCTCCACAGGCCCGGTTGCCGACCTGGTCGTGAGTTTGCAGCGACGCAACATACCGCCACCCTGGGGTGATCTCAGGGTCAACGACCCGGCCGTGGATCTGACCCCGGAACGTCGAGAGCGTGCCGTCGTGCACGAACGGGGTCTCCCCCAGCACTTTGACCAGGGCGCCTGGATCCGCAAAATCCGCGTAGTAGCCCTGCGTTTCACCGGTCAGCGCCACGTGGAACGCGTGGTGCACGTCGTCGGCCCACTGCCCGTGTAGGCCGAGTCCCCCGGTGCCGCCATGCCCGCGCCGGGTGACGGTGGTCGGGTCATTGCGATCAGACTCCGCGATCAGGCTTCGGGGCACGCCGGTTTCCTCGCTGATCGCGTCGGCCAGAGCGCTCATCTCCTCCAAGATGTGCGTCGCGCGCTGATCGTGCAGCTCGTGCACCGCGTCCAGCCGCAGTCCATCGAGATGGAAATCGCGGAGCCACATCTCGACGTTGTCCAGCACGAAGGAACGGACCTGATCACTCGAGGCTTCCGAGAGATTGACCGCCTCACCCCAGGGAGTGTGATGTCGGTCCGTGAAGTACGGCGCGAACTGTGCCAGATAGTTGCCGCTGGGACCCAGGTGGTTGTAGACGACGTCGAGATAGACCGCAAGACCCCGCTCGTGGGCCGCGCCGACGAAGCGCTGCAGCGCCTCCGGCCCGCCGTAGGGCTCATGCACCGCATACAGCGCCACACCGTCATAACCCCACCCATGCTCGCCGGGAAAGGCGGCCACCGGCATCAGCTCGATCGTGCTGACCCCTAGGTCGACCAGGTGGGCGAGGCGTTCGGCCGCCGCATCCAAGGTGCCCTCATCGGTGAACGTGCCGATGTGCAGTTCGTAGATCGAGCTCCCCTGCAACTCCACGCCCGGCCACTGATCGTCCTGCCAGTCGTGAGCGTCGAGGTCGACGATCCTGGAGCTGGCGTGCACCCCGTCGGGCTGGCTCAGCGAGCGCGGATCAGGGAATGGGTCGCCGCCGTCAACGCTGAACGCGTACCGGTCGCTGGTTGATTCAGCCTCAACGCGCCACCAGCCGTCATCGTGATGCTCCATCTGCACCACGTCGTCACTGCCGGTGTCGTTCTCAGATGCCTCGCCTGAGCCGTGGGTGAGGCCGATGTGCACCCCGACCTTCTCAGCACTCGGCGCCCACACCGCATACGTATGAGTCTGCGGCGACGTCATTGCGCCACGAGCAGTGCGACGGGTGCATTCAAGAACACATCGGCTGCGACCAGTCCGCCGGAACCGACCTCGAAATGCTGCCCGGTGAGCTCATCGGTCCAGCGGCCCGGGTCTAGCTCGAGGTGTTCACCGCGCAACGCAGCAGCGTCGACATGATGCGGTGCCCGCAGAGTCAACACAGCGACCTGCTCACCGCGGACATACCCGAGGACGCTCGAGCCCGCGTGCAGCGGACGATACGACCCACGAGCGCCAAACACCTCCGGCATCGCACGGCGTAGCCGCAGCGCACGCGCCGTCACCAACAACTTCATCTCCGAGAGGTCGCTGGCGTCCACGTCGGCGTCGATCCGGTCCAAAGCGGTTTGACGCCGCCCGTAGTCAACGAGTCTGCGATTGTCCGGGTCCACCAGGCTCAGGTCGAGCACTTCGGTGCCCTGGTAGGTGTCCGGCACCCCGGGCATCATCAGCTGTAGCAGCTTCTGGCCCAGGACCGTCGCCTCTATCTGGGATCCGCTGCGCTGCACCGCTGCCTCGATGGCCTCGTAGAGGTCACCGCCGGTCCTCGCCTCCTCCGCGCACGCCAGCACTCGTGCCTCGTACTCGCTGTTCACGTCCACCCAGGAGGTGTGGACCTTGGCCTCTCGCATCGCCTTGGTGATGTACTCGGCCAACCGTCGCGCGCTGATCGGTCCGACTCCGACCAACGTCTGCCAGATCAAGTGGGTGATGGCGCCGTCGATATGGTGCTCATTCGATGCCTCGAGGGCCGCTGCCCGACACTCCTGCCAGGCGTGCGTATCTCCTGCCACGGCCAAGACTCGAGCGCGGACGTCTTCGGACCGCTTGGTGTCATGCGTCGACAAGGTGCTCATCCCGAGTGGCCAATGGGCCTGTTGGTGCTGTGCCCAGTCGTGCAGCTCACGGACCTTCGGGTGAGCCCCGGTGGACGGGTTGATGCCGACCTCATTCAGTGCGACCAGTCGGTGCCACCGATAGAACGCCGTGTCCTCGACGCTTTTGGCCATGACCGGCCCTGCGGTCTGCTGGAACCGCACGCACAGGTCACGGGCTGCGTCCGGGTCGGTGTCGACTTCCTCCGGCGCGGCCAACACTTTGCCGAGGGCGTCAATCGCTTCGCCATGCTGCGGGGCAGCCCGCTTGGCCTTCGCCACGGCATCGAACAAGTAGCGCAGCGCCGATTCGGTGGGCTCTTGGCCGGGGCGGACATAGGCCCGATAGACCTCCAGGTGCACCAAGATCTCCACCAGCGCTGCTCGCAGCTCTCCCTCGGCGTGCCCGGTGAGCACCCCTTGAGCACGGCGCAGCAATCGGTTGATTTCGGGACTGAGCAGGTGCTCCACCGACTGGCGCTTGCAGGACTCGACGACGTCCATCATGTCTGGTGTGCCACCCATCCGAGCCCACGCCCGGCTCACTTCCTGGGCGGTGTCCGGGTCAACCAGAGAGGTGGTGAGGGCGGCCAGAGCGTCATACCCCGTCGTACCCACACAAGCCCAGTCGGGGGGCACCCGCTCGTCACCCTCCAGAATCTTCTCTACCCACACCGGCGTGTCCGGCGCCAACTGCTCGGCCAGAGTGTCGAGGTACGCCTGCGGGTCGGCCAAGCCATCGGGATGATCGACACGGAAGCCGTCGATCAGTCCCTCGTGATGCCACCCGAGCAAGGCGTCGTGCGTGGCCGCGAAGACATCACTGTGCTCCACTCGCAGGCCGATCAAGGTGTCCACTTCGAAGAAGCGGCGGTAGTTCAAATATGCGTCCGCCTCTTTCCACGATGCCAGCACGTAATGCTGACGCTGCAGCACGGATGCGACATCAGCACCCTCAGCCGACTCGGCGCCGGGGTCCCCAGACGTGCCCGGAGCGACCGGGACGACATGGTCGTAGTAGCGGATGACTGGCTCCCCTGCTGCCCTGCCCTCATCATCGCCGCCGGTGTCAAGGCGTACCTCTCCGTCCTCCAGGGCCCCTGCCAAGGACTGACCGAGAACGGGCAGCCCGAACTTGCCCTCCAAAGTGTCCCAGTCGATGTCGAACCAATGGGCAAAATCGCTGCTTGGGCCTTCGCGAAGCACGTCCCAGGCTGCGCCGTTGCGCCACAGCTCGCTGGGTAGGGCCATGTGGTTGGGCACGATGTCGACGACCAGGCCGAGTTCCGCGGCGTGCGCAGTGCCCGCTAGACGGCGAAATCCCTCTTCGCCGCCGAGCTCGGGATTGATCGAGGTGTGATCGAGCACGTCATAGCAATGCTCCGAGCCGGGCACTGCCGCCAAGATGGGCGACAAGTACAGATGTGAGACACCGAGATCCGCCAGATACGGCACGATCTGCTCGGCGTCAGCAAAGGTAAACCCCGCGTGCAGTTGCAACCGGTAGGTCGCTGTCACAGGGCGCGTGTCGGCTGGGGGTGTCGTCATCGTGGGCAAGTCTCTCAATATTGGCTCACTTGGTATAGGTGAAGCAGTTTCTTCGGTAGGGGTGGTAAAACACGATTCCTACCCGAAGTATCCTCGGTGCATGCCTTCCTCCATTGATCGCCGCGCTGCCCTGCGCGCACTAGCCGATGAACGGCTGCTGATCCTTGATGGGGCATGGGGCTCGATGCTGCAGCAGGTCGACTTGGTTGAGGCCGATTTCCGACCGCCGGCCGCCGAGGCAGAGCGTGCCTACCGGGGCAACTTCGACCTGCTCCAACTGAGTCGACCAGATGTCGTGGCAGATGTACATCGCCAGTACTTTGCCGCGGGGGCCGACATCAGCAGCACCAACACCTTCTCCTCCACCTCGATCGCGCAGGCCGACTACGGCACCGGCCACCTTGCCTTCGAGCTGAACGAGGCGGCCGCCAGGATCGGGCGAGAGGTCGCTGATGAGTTCGAGAGAGCAGATGGCACTCCGCGGTTCGTCGCGGGCGCTATCGGCCCCACCAACCGCACCGCGTCACTGTCCCCCGACGTCGAGCGACCGGAGTACCGGGCGATCACCTATGCCCAACTGCGGGCGGCGTATGCCGAGCAGGTCAGCGGGCTGCTGGCCGGCGGCGCAGACATCCTGATGGTCGAGACCGTGTTCGACACGTTGAACGCCAAGGCAGCTCTGCACGCGATCGGCGACGTGCTGGCGCAGTCCAGCGGCGGCGCGTCAGGGCGTACCAGCGACGCGTCATCGCAGGTGCCGGTGATGCTGTCCGGCACCATCACCGATGCATCCGGTCGCACCCTGTCCGGTCAGACCCCCGAGGCGTTTGCCATCTCCACCGAGCACGTCGATCTCTTCAGCATCGGGTTGAACTGTGCATTGGGCCCCGCAGCCATGCGGCCGCACCTGCGCGATCTCGCCGCTTCCTCGGGCGCCTTGATCTCGGCGCATCCCAACGCCGGACTGCCGAACGCCTTCGGTGGATATGACGAGACACCGGCACAGATGGCTGCGACCTTGCGAGATTTCGCCCAGGAGGGACTGCTCGACATTGTCGGGGGGTGTTGTGGCACGACACCGGATCACATCCGCGCGATTGCTGAGGCGACACGTGGCATACGGCCTCGTCGTCACCCGGAACGCGGTGGCAATGGGCACCCAGGCGCTGGGTCGCCAGCGGGTCCGCAACGCTACCTGCGCACCAGCGGGCTGGAAGCCTTCACGTTCACCCCCGAGGTCAACTTCGTCAACATCGGCGAGCGCACCAACGTCACCGGCTCACCCAAGTTCGCCAAGGTCATCGCCGCCGGCGACTGGGATGGCTGCGTGCAGATTGCCCGGCAGCAGGTCGAGGCAGGTGCCCAACTGGTCGACGTCAACGTCGACGAGGGCATGATCGATGGCCCAGAGACGATGACCCACTTCCTCAATCTGCTTGCGGCCGAGCCCGATATCGCCCGGGTGCCGATCATGGTCGACTCCTCCCGCTGGGAGGTGTTGGAGGCTGGGCTGCAGTGCCTGCAGGGCAAGGGTGTGGTCAACTCGTTGTCGCTCAAGGACGGTGAGGCGACATTCTGCGAGCGCGCGCGGATCGTCAAGCAGTATGGCGCCGCCGTGGTCGTGATGGCCTTTGACGAGGAGGGTCAGGCCGACACCCTCGAGCGGCGGATCCACGTGTGTCGCCGGGCTTACGACTTGCTGGTTCATGAGGTGGGCATGGATCCCCGCGACATCATCTTCGACCCCAACGTGCTGACCGTTGCTACCGGTATGAGCGAGCACGATCGGTATGCCCTGGACTTCATCGAAGCCACCGCCTGGATCAAGGCCAACCTGCCGCACGCCCGAGTCAGCGGCGGACTGAGCAATGTGTCCTTCAGCTTCCGCGGAAACAACGCGGTGCGCGAGGCGATGCACTCGGTCTTCTTGTTCCACGCGATCGAGGCCGGGCTGGACATGGGGATCGTCAACGCCGGGATGCTCGGAGTCTACGCCGAGATCGACCCGCCACTGCGCGAAGCGGTCGAGGATGTGGTCTTGGCTCGGCGCCCCGATGCCACGGACCGGCTGATCGATCTTGCTGGGGCGTACAGCGGGGTTGCAACCAGCCCGAAGGCAGGCGGCAACCAGCAGGTATGGCGTGAGGAGCCTGTTGCTGACCGGTTGCGGCACTCGCTGGTGCACGGCATCAGCGACTACGCCGTCGACGACGCCGAGGAGGCCTACCGCGAGATGGGGTCCGCGCTGGCAGTGATCGAGGGCCCGCTCATGGACGGCATGGACGTCGTCGGCGACCTGTTCGGCAGCGGCAAAATGTTCTTGCCGCAGGTCGTGAAGTCGGCCCGGGTGATGAAGAAGGCCGTAGGACATCTCACTCCATACATGGAGGAGTTGGCAGCGGCCTCCGGCAAGGGGCACAGCAAAGGAAAGATCGTCATGGCGACCGTCAAGGGCGACGTCCACGACATCGGCAAGAACATTGTCGGCGTTGTCCTCGCCTGCAACGGGTACGAGGTGACCGACCTGGGCGTGATGGTGCCGGCGGAGAAGATCTTGGCCTGCGCCGAGGAAATCGGCGCCGACGTCATCGGCGCGTCCGGTCTGATCACGCCAAGCCTCGACGAGATGGTCAACCTCGCCTCCGAGATGTCCCGTCGCGGCTTGAAGCTTCCGCTGTTGATCGGTGGGGCCACCACGAGCACGGCGCATACGGCGGTCAAGATCGACCCCGCCTACGACGGCACCGTCGTGCACGTGGTCGACGCCAGCCGCGCGGTCGGAGTGATGAGCGAGGCCGTGAACCGTGAACACGACCTCGGCGTCAAGATCAGCGAGCAGTATGAGTTGGTCCGCAAGCGCCATGCTGACCGGTCGGTGACGCTTGTGCCGATCGAGCAGGGGCGTGAGCAAGCTCCAGAGTTGAGCGCGCCCATACCGCCCGCCCCGGCTCAACCGGGACGCCATCTGCTGCAACCTACGCTGGCGCAGCTGAGCGAACTCATCGACTGGACCCCGTTCTTCACTGCCTGGGAGTTGCGCGGGAGCTACCCACAGATCCTGGACGACCCACGGCAGGGTGCGCAGGCCAAAGAACTCCTCGCCGACGGTCAGGCAATGCTCGCGACCCTGCTTGACGATGACCGGGTGCGCGCCCGCGGCGTCGTTTCGCTGTGGCCGGCTCGGCGTGAAGGGGACGACATTGTCGTGACCGCGGATGTGAGAGAAGGCGAGCGCGCCACGCAGGTGCGCCTGCATACGTTGCGCCAGCAGCGCGAGCGCCGTTCCGGCGGATACATCGCACTCGCTGACTTCATTGCACCCACCGATGACCACCTGGGCGGTTTTGCAGTGGCTATCCACGGCGCCGATGAGGTCGCATCCATTCATCGGGACGCTGGCGATGACTACACCGCGATCATGGTGCAAGTGCTCGCCGACCGATTGGCTGAGGCCTTCGCCGAGTGGGCGCACCTGCAGGTCCGTCGGCAACTCTGGGGGTACGCAGCCGATGAGGACCTCAGCGTCGAAGACGTGATCAAGGAGCGTTATCCGGGCATCAGGCCAGCGCCCGGTTATCCGGCGCAACCCGATCACACCGAGAAGGGCACGCTCTTTGGGCTGCTCGATGCCCACGAGGTAGGCATGGAATTGACCGAATCCTTCGCCATGAAACCCAACTCCGCCGTTTCAGGGCTGTACTTTGCCCACCCGGAGGCAACCTATTTCTCACTCGGCAAGATCAGCGTCGACCAGGTCAGCGACTATGCAGATCGCAAGGGCTGGTCGGTGACCACGGCTGAAAAATGGCTCTCCCCCAACCTCGGATACCAGCCGTGACCACAACTGCGAGCGCCTCCTGCACCAGCCGCATCTCTGTGGAGCTCATCCCACGCAGCGCGGATGCCTTGCGCGACGATCTGGAGACCGTGCAAGACCACTTTGATGATGTGGACACCATCAATGTCCCCGACCTGACCAAGTTCGACCTCACGAGTTGGGACGCGTGTGCAGTAGCCAAGGATGCGGTGAACACGTACCGCACCATCCCACATATCCGGGCCCAGGATCTGGCACCGACCCAAGCGCTGCCCATGTTGCGCGCTCTGGATTCCGCACGCATTGATGAGGTGCTGATCGTGACCGGAGATCAGGGCAAGCGGCACGGTCAACACCTCGAGGGAGTCTCAGCGCTGCAAGGCATCGCGCGACTACGTCGCGAACTGCCACACGTTCAGGTGTATGCCGGGCTGGATCCCTATCGTCAGGCGCCCGTTGATGAGGTGCGGTATGCCGAGCAGAAGCGAGATGCCGGTGCGGCCGGATTCTTTACGCAACCCTTCTTCGACACCGACTTGATGGCCGCCTGGGCCAAGATGATTCCGTCGCAGACTTCCGTGTGGTGGGGCGCGACCACTGTCACCAGCGCGGCATCCATGAACTACTGGCAAAAGCAGAACAGGGTCGTCTTTCCTGCCGACTTCCAACCCACGCTGGAGTGGCAGCGTGCTTATGCACACCGAGCCATTCGGCTGGCGAGGAAACTTGGACAGCACGCCTACTTCATGCCGGTGCGAGTCGACCTCCGCGCCTACCTCGGCGGAGTGCTGTAAACACCCCCAGCAGGTCCGTCCTGCGTATCCTCATCGCAACGACGTGATGCCTACTCGCTCAGATTTCGGCATCCTCGAAGGACTCGGTTGCCGGCTCAGCGTCCGTGAAGGCAATGCACAGCACCTGGCGATCCCCCGCTTCCCAGGATTCTTCGGTCGGTGACAGGTCGCGCACCGACAGGGCCGAGTCGGCATACGCAATACCCACGAACTCCTCAAAACCCTCAAGGCACTTCTCCTCAAGAGTGGCAGTCCACTCCTCCTCGCTGGGATAGTCCTCTCCCGGCATGTCGAACGCCATCACCACCTGGCCGTCATGTGATTGCGTGCAGTCGACCGTCGGGATCTCGGTGACCTCGCCCTCCACGCTGTCCATCTGCAGACAGTCGCCCACCTCGGCGGTCGGGGCCTGCGGCGCGCAGCCGCTGGAGGCCATGACGGCGCCGACGACGAGGGCGGTGACAAGGCGTGGCTGCATACGGTCTCCTGATCGGTGGTGTGGTCACAATCTACCGAGCCAAGCCATCCATTCGCCGCATTGCCGTTGCCAACAAGATGGGCTCGCCCACCCGGTCGGAGGCATCAAGATCGCACGTAGCCTCGATGATCCAGTCATGATCACCCTCGGGGTCGGCGAGTTGTTGACGGACCATCCAGGTGCGACCGGACTTTTCGATGCGCAGCAGTAGCGGGCCTCGGGCATCGCCATCGGTCTGGATCACGTCGTGCTCCTCGAAGTAGGCAGCAAGGGCCGCGTCCCACTCGGCCTCGCCCATCATCGCCTCGACCCCAGTGGCAGCCATCTCGGCGACAGTAACTTCCAGCTCAGCGAGCAGGCGCCAATGGTCACGCGCCGCCATCTCGACCCGTCGCCACATGGCATTGCGGACCATGACCCGGAAGGCTCGCTCGTTGCCGGTGATCGGTCGGGCAATCTCCGCGGTGCCCCCGGCGGCGACCCGAGCCGCGGCAGCGGCGACCGCCTCCGGGTCGGTCAGTGCCTCCCACTCCTCCAACAGCGAGGAGTCCGTTTGCCGGATGGTCTCACCCAGCCACTCGATCAGGTCATCGAGTTCTTCGTTGCGGGCGGCTACCGGCACCGTGTGCCGCAGCGTCCGGTAGGCGTCACTGAGATAGCGAAGCAGCACCCCTTCGGAGCGAGTGAGCCCGTAGTAGCCGACGAACTCGGTGAAGCTCATCGCGCGCTCGTACATGTCACGCACCACCGATTTGGGGCTGAGTGAGTCTTGGCTCACCCATGGGTGGGTCTGCCGATAGATGTCCAGAGTCGCCTCAAGCAGCTCGACCAGCGGCATCGGCCAGCTGACATCCTCCAGCAGTTCCATCCGCTGGTCGTACTCGATGCCTTCTGCCTTCATCTCCGCAACGGCCTCACCTTTAGCCTTCGAGCGTTGCGCATACAACACCTGTCGGGGCTCATCGAGCACCGACTCGATCACCGACACCACATCCAGGTGGTAGGCGGGCTCGCCTGTGTCCAGCAGATCCAGGGCCGCGAGGGCGAACGGCGCCAGCGGCTGATTGAGCGCGAAGTCCTCAGCCACCTCCGGGCTGATGACGACGGTGGTACGGGTGGTGGTGGCGGCATCGGACACTGGCTGTTCCTGACGCTGCAGCACGCCGGAGTCCAGGAGCGAGCGGGACAGCGAGATTGCTCGGCGGGCCAGTCGCAGCTGGGCGCTGCGATGGTCGTGGTTGTCGAAGACCAGCGACCTGAGGTGCTGATAGGGGTCGCCGGGACGGCCCATCGCGTTCAGGATCATCGAGTGGTCGATCCTCATCCGTGACTGCAACGCCTCGGGCTGACCGTTGACCAGCTTGTCGAAGGTCTCCTCGGTCCAGCCGACGAAGCCGTCGGGTGGCTTCTTGCGCGTGTAGGACCGGCGCTTCTTCTCATCGTCGCCGAACTTGGCCAGCGCTCGCTCATTGGCGATGACGTGCTCTGGAGCCTGCACCACGACATACCCGCTGGTGTCGAACCCGGCCCGACCTGCGCGTCCGGCGATCTGATGAAACTCTCGGATCCGCAGCACGCGCTGCCTGCTGCCGTCGAATTTGGTCAACCCGGTAAACAGCACGGTGCGGATCGGCACGTTGATCCCCACACCCAAAGTGTCGGTGCCACAGATGACCTTCAGCAGGCCCTCTTGAGCAAGTTGCTCGACGAGGCGGCGATAGCGCGGCAACATCCCCGCGTGGTGGACCCCGATGCCCTGCCGGACCAGCGAAGACAGCGTCCTACCGAATCCGGCGGTGAAGCGAAAGGCCCCGATCTTGGATGCAATGGCGTCCTTGTCTTCACGGGTCACCATCTTCATCGAGGTCAGCGACTGCGCCCGTTCCAGTGCGTCCTTCTGGGTGAAATGCACGATGTAGACGGGAGCTTGGTGAGTCGTGAGCAATTCGGTGATGGTCTCGGTGATCGGAGTCATCGCCCAGGTGTGCGACAGCGGCACCGGCCGCTGCGCATCGTCGACCACGGCGACCTCGCGACCGGTGCGCTCGCTGAGGTCCCCGGCAATCGAGGTCATGTCCCCCAACGTTGCCGACATCAGCAGGAATTGCGCCTGCGGCAGCTGCAACAGGGGCACCTGCCAAGCCCACCCGCGGTCGGGCTCGGCGTAGAAGTGAAATTCGTCCATGATCACCAGGCCCACGTCGGCCTGGTCGCCCTCGCGAAGCGCGATGTTCGCCAAGATCTCGGCGGTGCAACAGATGATCGGTGCATCGGCGTTGACCGACGCATCGCCGGTCACCATACCGACGTTGTCCGCACCAAAGATCTGACACAGCGAGAAGAACTTCTCACTGACCAGCGCCTTGATCGGGGCTGTATAGAAGCTCACCCGGGCTTCACTCCCGGTTGTTTCGCCGGCGCCGGACAGAGCCAGGAAGTGCGCGGCCGTCGCTACCAGCGATTTGCCCGACCCGGTCGGTGTGCTCAGGATGACATTCGACCCGGCATACAACTCAATGATGGCTTCGTCCTGATGCGGATAGAGGGCAGTGCCCTGGTCCGCAGCCCAACCGGCGAAGACCTCATACAACGTGTCTGGGTCTGGCGACCCAGCAGGGATGAGGTCATCGAGGGTCGGCATCACCACTAGTCTCCCGTATGCAGGTCGCGACGGTGCCCCGCATCCGGGCGCTGGCTATACCACGAGTGCGTGCCGTGGTGCTTCAGATGTGCTCAGGACTCTTCTTCACCTGACGGGGCTCGGCGCACGTTGTAGGTGCACTCCAATGCCTCGGTCTCCAACTCGGCGTCGATCTCGAACTCCTCGGTCTCCCCAGTGGGCACGTCAGTGACCTCGGTCACGCCGCGGGCGATCACCTGGGAGCCCTCGACGATCCACGACACGCTGACGATGTAGTCCTGGTCCTCGTCCTGGCTGTTGGTCACCTGGCCGGGGACAGTCACCTCGCCTGCCTCCAGTGAGCAGTCCTCGAAGCGGGCATCGCGGCGAGCGCCTTCGGAGTCCTCCAACTCAGGGACTGCTTCCACTTCACCCACTGGCTCGCCCGTGGCGGGGGCTTCATCCTCGCTCGCCCCCGTCTCCTCGCTCTGCTCGGTGTCCTCGCTCGGGTCAGAGGAGGACTCATCGCCGCTGCAGCCGCTCAAGAAGAGCAGGGCAGCAGCGGACCCGATCACCACAGCTGAGCGGGTTCTTTGGGTGATGCGCTTCACGGTTTTCGCCTTTCGTCGGGGCTGACGAGAGTCCGCGCGCATACTCCGCGTGAGTCTCCAACAGCCTAGTGTCACTTTAGATGTCGGTCGGTGTATCGGCTTGCGTAACGCGCCGACGGCGGGTGCTCGCCACCATCGCGGCTCCACCGAACAGCAACAGCGCGGTCAGGCCGACCAACGGCAGTACCTCGCTGCCGGTGCGCGGTAGTGGTGACCCGGGCGCCGGGCTCGGAGCGGGATCCGGATCCGGCGGCGTCGGACCGGGTGTCGGCCCCGGGCCAGGTATTGGACCCGGGTCAGGCGTGGGCTCAGGAGCAGGCTCGGCGAGCGGCACCACAGCGACGCTGGGGCCGGAGGTGACGCTGACGTCACCCACTCCAGTCGCCGTGGCGCTGGCAACGTTGCGCAACACCTGGACGTCGCCTTCGAGATCGGCGTCGGTGATCGGGTATCTGGCGGTGCAGGTCAAACTCGCGCCCTCAGCGAGGCTGTCGTCTTCGCACGTGATGGCGATGTCGCGATCGGTGAGCATCGGATCGATGATCCGGATGTTGCGCAGGTCGGTTTGCCCCGTGTTCGTCACCGTGAAGTCGAAGACGACATCCTCTCCCACGTCGCCGAGCTCATCGTCGTCAAGGTCGTCCAACGAGGCAGTCTTGGCCAACGCAAGACTTGGGACGGCGGCATCGACCAGGACCGACACACTCGCTTGTGGTGAGGTGACCTCACCACCATCGGGGTCGACCGCACCGGCGGTCGCAGTGTTGACCACCACACCGTCAAGCTGGTCCTGCTCGGTGATGACGTATGCCGCGTCCGCGACACAGGCTGCGGTCGCGCCCACTGCGAGCTCGGTGGCTTCGCAGGTCACATCACCAATCAGCGGATCGGCAATCGTCACCTCGGTCACCGGAACATTGCCGTCGTTGGTGACCGTGAACGTAAAGGCGATGGTGTCGCCCGGGTCCACCCGACCGGAGTCGTTGACGTCCTCGGCGGCTGCTGCGGACTTGACCAGGGTGAGCACCGGTGTCGGGGTGCCTACCTCGGTGGTCGTCGACGACTCCGCAGACTGCACCGCCACTCCATCGGGATCGGCACCGGTGGCTGTCGCGGTGTTCACGATCTCCCCAGCCGCTTCGTCACTCTCCGTGATCACGTACGCCGCGTCCGGCGTGCAGGTCGCGGACTCCCCGAGGCCCAACTCAGAGGGCGCACAGGTCACCGAGGCCAGGAGCGGGTCATCGATCGTTATACGGGTCAGTGCCACATCGCCGTTGTTGGTGACCGTGAACGAGTACGGGATGGTGTCGCCGGCGTCGACCAACCCGGAG
>JBATUU010000137.1:0-1791 GCA_049671385.1 Ornithinimicrobium sp.
GGTCATATGCACTGCTTAGCGACGTGCAGCAACGATTCTTCGACAGCCTGTCGGTGTTCGCGGGCAGTTTCGACTTCAATGCTGTCCTTGCAGTCGTTCCCGACAGCGAGGCCGCGAGCGACGAGTATGACGTTATCGACCAGCTCGAGGATCTGGTCGAAAAGTCCATGGTGACCGCCACGGCCACGGACGGCATGACCCGCTATCGCGTCCTCGAAACGCTACGGCAATATGGGGCCGAGCGTCTCGACCTTCGAAGTCAAACCGGCCTTGTCCGGGATCGACATCTAGCCCATTACGTGGTCACCGCTGGCCGGCTCCATGACGAATGGTTCAGCCGAGACCAACCTCGTGCCGACCAGAATTTCGAACAGGATTGGGACAACTTGCGCGCCGCTCACCGCCATGCGCTCGCGGTCA
The DNA here is from genome assembly GCA_049671385.1 of Ornithinimicrobium sp. Classification (GTDB taxonomy): domain Bacteria; phylum Actinomycetota; class Actinomycetes; order Actinomycetales; family Dermatophilaceae; genus Ornithinicoccus. The sequence goes on from JBATUU010000137.1 coordinate 421, forward strand.
GCAGACCAGCTGACGCCCAATCGATTGTCATCTCAACTGCCTGGCACGCTCTCGAACGATTAAGAAATGAGCATCGCGCCTGGACCGCAGACTCGCTGGCGTTGGGGCTTCAGTGGAGTGAAACTCACCCCACCACGTTCGCCGTGGCTGCCGCATGGGACTACTTCGCTGCCGATCTCGAGGAGGCGGTCACCCATGCGCAGCAAGGAGCCCACGCTCACGCTGAGCACCCAGAGGTAGGAGGTTGTCTCGCGTGGTTGCTCTATGCCCTGATGGGGGCTGATCTCGTCGACTCCGCTGGCGAGGTGATCCCTGCACTGTCGGCCCAGTTGGACGCCACCATCCCACTCGATGTCGAGTTTATGGCCTTGATGGCGCTGACCGATGCTTCGCTGTCCGAGGCCTCTGACATGCACGACACAGCATTCGCCACACTCTGTCGCACGATCGCCAGCCCCGTCGCGCTTGCCCGTGCCGCGCAGTTACGGGCCAACCGGCTCCTGTCCACGCTGCCGCCCGAGGTTGAGCAGGCCCTTGAGTCCTTTCGCCGCGCTCTAGCAGCCGGTGGAAGCCACGCCCCGTCCGAACGTCTGTGGTCCCTCGGAGGTGTGGCCACGTGCCTGGTGATGATGGACGATCCGTCGGCGCCCGATGCCCTGCAGTCGGCGATCGAGGCCAACTACGACGCCCGCCTCTGGTTCGGCCTGGACCTCGCGCTCGGCACGGCTGCGTCCTACCTCTTGCGACGGGTGCCGCGGGCTGCGGCCACGATTCTCGGCTACGTCCTGCCGCGGCCGCCCTCCGCCATCGGCGCTACAACGGCCGCGCGACGGGAGGCGGTTGCCGAGGTGTCCGCCTGGCGCGAGGGGCCACGCTGGCTCGAGGACGGTGGGACCATGGAGCGACACGACATCGTCGCCTATGCTCTGGATGCTCTTCGCGCGAGCGGCGAATCCCCAATGGCGGCAGCAGAAACCTCGGCCCAGGGACGACGACCCGCCACGGGCTAACGCGATCGCAGCGGAGCATCATCTTCCGGTCGTTCGTCCTTCCTGCGCAGCTTCAAGTACACCACCAGGCCAGTAGCCAGGGCTGCGAGAACATCGGGGCGAGCCACTGTCGTCATCGCCCGTGCCGCTTGAGGAACGCTGAAGACTTGACGACCGAGGACGTCCGTCTGGTCGAGCACCCAGGGATCGTGGAAGTCCCGGTTGTCGCCCTGAAACCGATACCCGTCCGGCGCCACCTCGATGACTCGGTGGATGACCGTGCCACCTTCGGGAATTTCGAACGCGACGATATCGCCAACCTCGTAGATGTCAGCGCGGTACAGGACCGCCAAGTCTCCGGTGGAGAGGGTGGGCTCCATGC
>JBATUU010000138.1:0-4471 GCA_049671385.1 Ornithinimicrobium sp.
GGGTAAGAGACAAATTGAGGCGCATCGTTCGTAGCTCCTTCGGACGTCGCACCTTCTGGTCTGCTGCCAACGAAGCTCTGAGCTCACTGATGACTTTGCTTGTCACCATAGGAGTAGCGCGGGGTACCTCACCGGTTGAGTTCGGAGCCTTCGCCATCACCTTCGCGATGTATCGAGTGTCACTTGGGCTATCTCAAGGGTGCGGCCCTTTGCCCATGATAGTGAACTTCGGAGCCGGGGACGAGCGGAATTCAGCGATCTTGGCCAAAACTGTGCTGGGGGCCAGCCTAGCGGCGTCCTCCATACCGGTGGCGATCTTTGCAGGGCTCGGTTTGTGGTGGGGAGAGCATCCACTTGGCTCGACCGCGCTTGCTTTTGCCTTAGTTCTGCCGGGCTTGCTTTTGCAACAGTGCTGCATCTCGCTCCTCTACGCGAGACAGCGCCAACTTCTGGCTGTTGCAACCAACTCCTTGTGGCTTGTAACGGGGCTCTCGGGGCTACTGGCCTTGCCTCGGATTGCGTCCAGTGATGGCGCTTGGGTATACGTCCTTGCCTACGGTGGCGCTGCCTACGTTTCGGCCGGAGCAGCGATGGTCATGTTGGCAGCGTGGCCGGCTTTGGGCTCGGTGCATGCCTGGTACAAAGAGCAACGGAGCTCCATTGTTGATCTCACTGTGTCCGATCTACTCTCGCGGGCAACGGGACAAAGCACCGTATGGATCTTGGGACTCGTGGGCGGGTTGAGCATTACCGCAGGACTGCGAGCCGCTTCGATACCTCTCGGTGTACCACGCATCCTGCTGTCGGGTCTGGCGCCAGCCATGCTGGCGGAGGGTACGCGGATCTATGCACGGCGACCGGAGCAGTTGGGGTGGCTCATCCGAGGATGGGCGGGTATAGCGCTCGCACTAGTGGCGTGTGTCGGCCTTGCGTTCGCGGCCGGTTCCGACACCCTTGGACCTGCGGTAGGCGGTGACAGCTGGGCTCTCGCCGCACCCATCCTTGGTTGGGCTGTCGCCATTGCCGCGGCGAACACCGTTATTGTTCCTGCACAGGTGGGTATGAACAGCCTCGGGTCGACACGACTTGCCGCTTTGACCCGTGCTTGGACGGCGCCGGTGCCACCGCTTGGAACGTTGGTAGGCGGCATTCTTATGGGCGGCCATGGCGCCGTAGCCGGTACCGCTGTCGGAATGCTACTCACTGCAGTAGTTCAGATAACTGCTTTTGAACGTACGTTTCGACGACTGCAAAACTACGGTGGCTGAGTCACACCCCCCCGACGGGGTGAACTGTCACACTCACCGGTGTCGGTCGCGAACCACGGAGCCTCGCCTAACATGGGCGCTATGTCCGCCACCAAGCTATCTATACGGCGTCCAGCCAGCTCGGCCGCGAAGCTCTTCCGCCGCGTCGCTCGCGCTTTGCCAGAACCGCTGCAAAGGCGCCTGCGGCGGTACCGAAACCAGAAAACAAATTTGCCCCACATGTCGATTGGCATCATGTTCGGCCACACGCCATGGAATCTTCGAGAAGCCCCAATCGGCGTTAACCCCGTCTTGACTGCGGCAGATGTCACTGACGTCAGCGCTGCATTCGTCGCGGATCCTTTCGCCATCTGGCACGACGATTGCTGGCACCTCTTCTTCGAGGTCATGAATCGCAAGTCAGGGAAGGGGGAAATCGGACACGCCACCAGTAACGATGCCCATGGCTGGAAGTACGACGCGATCGTTCTCAGCCAGGACTTCCACCTTTCCTATCCGGCGGTGTACGTGACGTCCGGGGGAATGTGGATGGTGCCGGAATCATTTGAGTCGAATCAAGTCCGGCTGTATCGAGCAGACCCCTTCCCGACTACGTGGACATTGGAGAAGGTCCTCATAGACGGCGTTGCCGGAGGTGACCCGACACTGTGGCGCAACGACGACGGAACGTGGTCGATGTTGTTGTGTTCCGCTGAGGGCAGCAGAAACGAGACGCTCCTGCGGTACGAGGGAGCATCATTGTTCGGGCCATGGACAGAGTCCCGGCATAGCCCTTTGGTCAACGGTGACGCTGCGATTGCACGCCCGGGGGGGCACTGCTTTTCGGTCGAAGGCATCCGCTATCGTCTCGCGCAGGACTGTTCGCGTCGATATGGGGAGAGGCTTCGATCACTTCCGCTCGCCGAGCCGTGGAATCAAGACGCTCGAAATGTACTTCAGCCCCAAGGCACAGGGTGGAGGGGTAGAGGGACCCACCACGCAGACCTTCATCAGATGCCGAGTGGCTATCTCGCGTTCGTGGATGGGGAGTGTTGGGCCCAAGGAGGTTGAGGAATGCTGGCTCAAAGGACCTGGAAGTACCGCGTCCGTGCGTTGATCCGTGCCACTGCCGGAGAGCCTGCCTTCAATCGCTTGGACGCGTGGAGACGCTGGCGGTACTATAGAAGAGCCGGAGTGGTCTTCATCCATGTGCCCAAGGCCGCAGGATCCACTGTGGCCACCTGGCTTTACGGACAAAGGTTGGGGCACCACCGGGCCAAGGATTTGATGCGAGAGAGCCCAGATGACTGGAGAAGGTTGCGCAAGGTGGCGGTCCTCCGGGAGCCAGTCGAGCGTCTCCTATCGGCCTACACTTTCGTCTTCGATCAAGGCACTGAAGAGGGCGCCATCAGATGGCGACCTGAGTATGACGACCCGAGAATGCGAGATCTTAACTACTTCGTCCAGTCCTACTTAAGCACAGATCTTGAAGGGAAAGACCCAGTGTTCCAACCCCAGGCCTCGTACGTGAGTGACGAAGGCGGGGAGGTCGCGGAGGGGGTTGAGTGTTACCCGATTCACCGGCTACAACAGATGATCGACTCGATCGAAGTGTCACAAGCGCGACGACCCATGACGAACTCCAATGAACAGCCACGCAAAGACCGCCCCGTTCTCGATCGAACATCGCGCGAGATCGTCAGCAGGGTTTACGCCGATGACTTCGCGCTGTGGCACACGTATGGTCGCTTCGATAGTGCCGAGCGGCCAGACTAGACGATTCGAACTCCCCGGGTACGCGCCTCTGCCAGAAGGTTGGCGTACTGCTCACCGAGCTCGCGTCGCAGGCTCGCTGGTACCTCGGCGACAAACTCTCTTTGGTACGTCGCAGGCAGCTCCTTGTAAAGCAAGCCTGGCAGCGGCGACCGCTTTACACTCTCGATGACGCGAAAACCTCCCATCTGCCGTACTGCGTCTGCCATGTTCTTAGTCAGCCGACTAGCAATGGCCGACCGAGCCTCTGCAGCGGGGAGCTTTGCGGCTGGCGGAACATCGAGCTCCACAGCGCTGCTGACACCCAAGACTTCACACAGTTGCTTCCTGTAAGTCGACGGGTTTTTCCTCAGGGTTTCCAAATTCAAAATTGTCAGTTGTTGTGCAGGGATCTCCTCTAACCATTTCAAGCCGTAGTCCGCATACCGGCATTTTTTCACGATATCCGGACGCTCCTCAATGGCTTGAGCAAGCCCCCCAGAGAAGCGCCCGTTCCGTTTCATGAACGCGTACTGCGAAATCAGCCTACTCACTGGCTCCCGAATGGTAAGCAGGACTCGCGCGGCTGGATAGTGCGCCTTGATGTTCCGTAGGGCGATATCAGAGAATATGTACGTGTTCGAGAAGTCGCACTGTAGACCACCTCCGCTCCACAGACTCTCGTACCGTCGAATATCCGGGGCCACATGCAACATCACCCCTGGGTCCTTCGACGTTCCCGCACTGACTTCCGGGTGCGCAGAAATAAAGGCGTAAAGCCAGGAAGTTCCGCACTTTCCAGGCCCTACAAAGAATGCCCTACTGGTCTGCATCTACGACTCCTATCATCGGGGGCGCATCACATTGTGTTCCGCCAGGGGTACCCGATCAGCATCGCGCAATCAGACACGTCTTGGGTCGTTCCAAATCGATGGGTCGAGACCCATCGCGACCGCACCTTTCCAGGCGTCGTCGCCGACTGCGTCCCACACGTACTCGTTAACCCCGACTGGTGGCTGGGTATCTCGCGCAGACCATTCTCGCTCAAACACCCTAGCTACTCCGCCAGCTTTTGCCACGTCTACCACCCTATGCAAGCCCACCGCGTGAAGCGCGTACGAGGATCGTGCCGCAAGTTTGGACAGAAAGTACGAGCGCGGCTCTTTAGCGGCGTTGACCGTACCTTGTGGCGCCTGCGATGAATCAACCTTCAAAGACAGGGCTGCGCCGAGGCTCAACGCGAACTCGCTGGGGTCCCGACTGAGGTCTTCGTAAAGCAGCGCCTTAAGTCTTGTTCCAAACGTCCGCTGCCACGGCGCAAGAAGAGTCCCGTAGCCACTAAGATCAAGGATCTCAGGATGCTTGACCACAGCGTTTTCTAGCGTTGTTCCGGGTTGAATATCGCCCTTACGCAGCAGGTGCCGGTAGTGAGACCAAGAGCGAGTTCCTGGGTCGCGAAGTATTGCTACTAC
>JBATUU010000139.1:0-6325 GCA_049671385.1 Ornithinimicrobium sp.
GTGAAGACGTGTGTGGCCACCTCTTCAGGCACAGAGATGGCTTCGGCACCCTCGACGCTCATACGGATCCGATCGCCCTCGCGAGCCAAGTCCACCCACGCCCCCGGGGTGATACCGGCATCCCACAGGATTCCCAACGACTCAGGCTCCACTTGCGCAGGCTCGCCAATTCGCAGGATTCGGACGCGCAACTGCTCCTCCTGCACGGCTTGCCAGATCGTCGTGCCGCCGGCCGGTGCCGCCGACGACGTGCCACCGAGCTCTTCCAGTCCTGGAATGGGGTTGCCATAGGGCGAGCGGGCCGACTCAGCGATCAACGTCAGGATGTGTGTCTCCACGCGGTCACTCATGACGTGCTCCCAGCGGCATGCCTCCTCGTGTACGAAGGCTGGCTCCAAGCCGATCACGTCGATCAACAGACGCTCGGCGAGGCGATGTTTGCGCATCACCCGCACGGCCTGCAACTGGCCGTGGTCGGTGAGCAACAGTCGTCGATCCTCCTGCAGATGCAGCAACCCATCGCGCTCCATTCGCGCAACGGTCTGGGACACGGTTGGCCCGGAGTGATCCAATCGCTCCGCAATCCGAGCCCGCATCGGCACCACACCGTCCTCAATGAGCTCGTAGATCGCCTTGAGGTACATCTCGGTCGTATCGATCAAATCAGTCATGAGCCCTACCCCTTCGGCCGGCCACTACAGGCGGATCACATCTTAGGACCTCACCCATCAGGGCTGGAGCCGTTGCAGCGTCCACCCACTCATCGTGTCCATGTCCCCCGTGCCCTCACGATGGAACGCCAAGCGATCATGCAGCCGATTGCGCCGACCTGCCCAGAACTCCACGCGGTGTGGCAGCAACCAGTACCCGCCCCACTCCGGTGGGACGGGCACGTCGTCGCTAGTGCCGTGGTCGGGGTAGCGCTCTGCGTACTCCTGGTACGTCTTCTCCAGAGCCGCTCGCGAGTCGGTCGGTCGGGATTGGGCCGAGGCCCATGCGCTGATTCTGGAGGCCCACGGGCGATCGACGAAGTAGTCGTAGACGTCCTGCTCGCTGACCTGCCGAGCAATCCCGGCGAACCGAACCGCCCGATACATCGAAGGCCAGGTCAGGCTCGCTGCAAGACGCTCGTTGGCAGCCAACTGAAGGCCTTTCGCCGACCCGGTATTGGTCAAAAAGGCGATCCCCCTCGGCTGAAGGAAGCGCATCAAGACGGTGCGCACATCGGGTTGGCCGGTTGCGTCCACCGTGGCCACCGACAGCGCCCGCGGCTCTGGCACATCACCGTGCTCACGCTGCCGCGTCTCGGCTTGGGCAAGCCAATCGGTAATCTGCGCCAAGATGGTGCTCGCCATCTGCGATTCGGCCAGTCCTTCGCCGTCGTACTCCACACGATCTGCAATAGGCATACGCCCATTGTCCGTCACGTCCGATCACCTCACCACGGCACCTGCCTGATACGTGTGCCCGGGCATGGCCACCCGTCCACGACATACAGTTGGTCAGAGTCGAATCACGAGTGAGAGGACATGTTGTGGCGGGCAAGGGCAAGGCGGTCGGTGCGGCGATCAAGTATGGGCCGATCGTCTATGAGGCCTCGCGCCGCTATGGGCCGAAGGTGCTCGACCAGCTCAAAGCGCAGCGAGAGCCTGCGGAGCGCTACGTACAGGCCAAGGTGGACAAGGGCAACCAGCACAAGAAGGCTGTGCAACACGCGAGCACCGTGATCGACGGGTCGACGTTGCAGATCTTCCACCGCAACGCCCCGCATTGGATCGTCTTCTCCGGCGAAGAGCCGATTGCGGTGCACCCGCGCACCAACGCCGGGTACGCCGAGTTGTTGAAGAACGTCGACCTCACCAAACGAGTGCGCCCCGAGGATGAGCCGACGCCCGCACAACGTCTCCGCGCCGCAACCCGCCGCAAGTCCGCGAAGAAGACCGCCCACGGATCCACACCCTCTGGCGAGCCGCGTTCAGCGCCGACGAAGCACGCACGAGCCGAAGTGCGCATGCGCCCCGACTCCTCGATACCAGGGGCCGCCAACGACGCTGACACAGCGAGCTAGCGCCCGACTGCATACCCCTGCATCCCCCGAGGGTTGGCCGCTGCGCTGAGCAGACCGGTCTCCGGGTCCCGGGCGACGGCGCAGAGCCGGGACAAGCTCCACGGCCCGCTGCGCTGGACACGGTGCCCGCGTTGCTCCAGATCGGCGAGCACATCCTCACTGAACCGAGTCTCCGCGACCATGCCTCCAGGGTCTTCGGTCCGGGGGTAGAACGACCCGGTGAAACTGGTGGTGTGAAACATCGGTGCGTCGATGGCCTCTTGCAGGCTCATGCCTTCGCGCAGATGCCGCAGCAAGAACACTGACTGCCATTGATCTTGCTGATCCCCTCCAGGAGAGCCACAGGCCAGCGTGGGGTGACCATCGCGCAGCACCATCGTCGGACTCAACGTGGTCCGAGGCCGTACACCTGGCACCAACGAGGAGGGCAAGCCCTGCTCCAACCACATCATCTGCAATCGGGTGCCGAGAGCAAACCCGAGGCCCGGGATGGCAGGCGAAGACTGTAGCCACCCGCCACTGGGCGTTGCCGAGATCATATTGCCCCAGCGATCGACGACGTCCACATGGCAGGTGTCGCCGTCCGGTGGCCCCGACCTGCGAACCGTCGGCTCGCCGAGCGTCGCATCGCCTCCAGCGTCTTGGCCCGCTACTCGCCCCGCGAGTGCGGGAACCACCGGCGTGCGACCACCGGGATGGCCCGGCAGCCAGCGACTGCTCGCCTGGCCGCTCTTGGTGCCCTGCCGTGCTAGCGCATACTGCGGGTCGAGCAAGTCCATCAGTACCGAGTCGGGGTGGTTTTCTTTGCTGACCGGACTGTCGCCATACCAGGCCTCGCGGTCCCCGAGCACGGATTTCCAGCACTCCACCCATGCGTGGATACCTGCCGCGGAGTCCAGCGGCGCGGCGACGTCGAAACCATCCCGCGCCCCGCGTCGGGTGCCCACCTCGTGCATCTGCAGCACTTGCAAGAGTGTGGGCCCCTGCCCCCAGGGGCCCGTCTTGGCGATCGTGTGACCCTGCCAGTGCAGCGTCGCCGGCTGCTCCCACGTGGCTTCGAAGGAGGCGCAGTCTTCGGCAGTCAACACTCCCGGCAACACGTGACCCGCGCTGTGCCGGTGGGCCACCTGCGCAAACGCGCCGATCTGCTCGGCGACGAAGCCTTGGGACCACGCCATCCGGACACGGTCGATCATTGCCTCTCGACCGGCCCGGGGTCCTGAGCCGGCATCGATCAACCGGGCTAGCGTGTTGGCCCAGCTCACGTTGGTATGCAGTGATCCAGCGGTGGGCGCATCCCGGCCTGATCCCTGCAGCCATAGGTCAGCGGACGTCGGCCAGTGCTCGATGAACATGTCTCGAGCACCTTCAATGGCGGCTTCCACCGTGGGAAGCACTGGCACGCCGTATCGGGCGTAGTGCTCGGCCGGCGCGAGCACGTCGGCGGGGCTCATGGTGCCTCGGTCCCGCAACAGCACCATCCATGCGTCAAAGGCTCCGGGCACGGCTGCGGCCAGTGGACCAGACCCGGGCACCATGTCCATACCCGCGTCCCGAAAGTGCTTTGCGGTGGCGGCTGCCGGCGCTGGCCCTTGCCCGGACAAAACCTCGGATCCGCCACCCTCCGCGCTGACAATCGCCGGGAGGTCGCCGCCTGGGCCGTTCAGGTGTGGCTCGACGACGTGCAAGACGAACCCCGCGCAGACGGCTGCGTCAAAGGCATTGCCGCCGCGCTCCAGGATGCCCATGGCTGCTGTGGATGCCATCCAATGCGTGCTGGAGACCATGCCAAAGGTGCCCTGCAACGTCGGTCGAGTTGTGAACGCCATCGTTTCCCTATCCTCCGAGGCCGCCAGCGAGGCTGGCGATAGCGGCCGTTGCCAACAATGCGATCAAGGCGAGCACCACGACAGCGCGGCGGGCGCGAGCGCTCATCACCGGGCCTGCTCAGGTATGCCGTGTCGCGGCTCGTCCGCTGCGCTGCCAGGCACCGGGCCACGCTGCAACACCATCGGGTGCGCGAGCGAGGGGCCACGGCGCACGTGCAGGTCATCAGTCCGCATGAGATACAGGGTCGCAGCCGTCACCGCCATCGCGCACATTAGTGTCGCGACGCCGATCGTCCAGCGGGCACCGAACTCATCCCCGATCCATCCGATCATCGGCGCTCCGAGCGGCGTGCCGCCAAAGAAGACCGCCATATACAAGGACATGACGCGGCCGCGCACAGCGGCATCGACGCTCAACTGGACCATCGAGTTGGCAGTCACCATGACCGTCAACGCCGTGAGCCCTGTCGGCACCAGCAACACGGCATACAGGGCGTACGAGGGAGCCAGAGCCAGCAGTGCGGTGCACAGCGTGAATCCCGCGAACGAGCCGAGCAACATTCGCCAGCGAGGCCGCTCCCGCTTCGCAGCCAACAGAGCGCCGCCCAGGGAACCAATCGCCATCAGCGACCCCAGCAGTCCAAACTCCTTGACCCCCAGGTTGAAGACCTCGGTGGCCATCAGCGCATTGGTCAACTGAAAGTTCATACCGAAGGTGCCGTGCACGAAGACGATGCCCATGATCAGCAGAATGTCCGGTCGACCTCGGACATACCGGATGCCTTCGCGAATCTGGCCGCGACCCTGGCTGCGGGGACTGGGACGCAACCGCGCGGAGTCGAGCATGACCAGCGCGACCATGACGGCAACGAACGTAGCCGCGTTCAGCAACAAGGTCGGTCCGGAGCCCACGGCGGCGATCAGAAGCCCCGCGAGACCGGGCCCGATCAAGCGGCCGCCGTTGAACGACGCGCTGTTCAGACCTACCGCGTTGGTCACCCGTTCCGGCGGCACCAACTCGGAGACGAAGGACTGCCGAGCGGGCGCGTCGATGGCCGCAGCGGTGCCCTGGACGAAAGCGAGCACATACATCTGCCACAACGTCATGGTCCCCAACAGCACCAGCACACCCATGGCGACGGCCGTAGCCGCCATCACCCCTTGGGCGAAGAACATCACACGACGCTTGGCGAACCGATCGGACAGCGCTCCCCCGAGCGGCGCGAACAAGAGCATGGGTAGAAACTGCAACCCGGTCACAATGCCCAGCGCCTGCGCCGAGCCTTGGGTCAGCTGGGTGAGCACGACCCAGTCCTGCGCCACCCGCCCCATCCAGGTGCCGGTGTTGGAGACCAGCGCACCGGCAGCGTAGATCCGGTAGTTGCGCACGCTGAGTGCGGCGAACACTGCGCTCATTCGCTGACCACGAGCTCCAGCAGGGTGGTCGCCGCCCTCAGCGTGTCCTTGTCCTGCTCGCTGAGGTTCATCAGCCGTGTGGCCATCCAGGCGTCGCGCTGCCCCCGTTCCGTTTCCAAGGTTCTCCGTCCACGCTGGGTGAGCGTCAGCCACACCATCCGTCCATCGTTCGCGTCGGCCGACCGTTCGACCAGGCCCAACTCCACGAGCGCAGCCACGGTGCGGCTCATGCTGGGCGCCCGAACCCGCTCCCGGGTCGCAAGATCCCCCAGCGACGCGGGGCCCTCGTCAAGTCTGGCCAGCACACTGAACTGGTGCGGCGCGATCTCCTGCGTGGCCTCAAACCTGACCCTGCGGGATACCCGCATACATGCCAGTCGAAGGTCGTGTGCCAACTCAGAGACTTCAGGCTCATGGGAGGGGGCGCCTGGGCTTCGTGGTTTTACGCGTGTCATCCCTGGCGACAACTCGTTACCTAGGCTAACTATTCCATCCAGGCGAGACACTGACCCTTAGCGGCTTGAGGGTGCACGTGCATCCCCTGAGCCGCCAGCGACGGGCGCGGCGGCGACATCGAGAGGTAGCAACCGTGCGGCTCAGCACGGCTGAGATGTCTAGAGTGACCAGGTGGGCGATGACGCGGCGAAGGAGTCAGCGCAGGAGCGCGAGATCGTGCCCATGACGCTGCCCATCCGGTCCTTGCTGGTGGTACGGATCGGTTTGGCGCTGTGGGTGGTGGCACTGATCGCTGTATGGACGATCCCCCCGCTGAGCGCCGGAGACCGCGACTGGTGGCGCTGGGTGCCCATAGCCGCTCTCGTTGTCGGCTTGCTAGGTCACACCTACGTCATGCGCGGACGCGGTAACGCCCGCGAGGCTTGACCCCGCCGTGCAGGGGGCTCACCTCGGCTGCTAGCGCCCAAACCCAGCGGTCACACGGAAGGTGAATGCTCGATCAGGTCGAGGGCCTGGTCATCCAAGACGTGATCCGGCACGTTGGCGGGAACTCGGG
>JBATUU010000140.1:0-5449 GCA_049671385.1 Ornithinimicrobium sp.
GTCTCGGATGTGCACAGGGTCGTCATCGTCACTGACGACTGCAGCCAGGTCCATCAACGTAGCGGCCTGACCGGCTGCAAGGACCCCAGGCAGATGTTTGTCCGGCGTCGGGGCCTTCAGGCGTACCGCCGGATCGCTCGTCACATACCCCTGACCGTGGGCCCATGCAAAGAAGGTCTTGATGCTCGCCGCCCGACGTGAAATTGAGGATCGGGCCAGCCCAGCCGAGGCCTGCCCTGCGAGAAACGAGCGCAGATGCGCCAATATGACATGGTCAACGGACGTCACGCCGGCATCGCGCAGGTCGACATTCAACACTCGCAGGTCGCTGAGATAGCTCGTAATCGTCAGCTCGGCGCGAGCACGCTCGACCCGCAGATGCTGCTCAAAGCCAGCCAAAACTGGGTTACTCAACGGCCCAGGAGACTCCTCGACTTCGCTCACTCACCCACCGTGACATGCATGCCGGTGGTAGCCACTGAGCCGCGCCCGAGGGCCGCCAACCGGCGAGTCCCCTCGCGCAACACGCTCTCCTTTTTGCAGAAGCCGAACCGCACCAGCGTGCGGGCGGCCTCAGAGTCTTGGCAGAACGCAGAGACCGGCACCCCCGCGACCCCGACGGTCCCTGGCAGGGCCCGACACCAGGTGAGCGCGTCATCGACCCCGAGCGAGGAGACATCGGCGACCACGAAGTAGGACCCCTGGCTCGGAGCCGTTGCCAGGCCCAGATCATTGAGCGCCGCAACGAGGACGTCGCGACGAGCCTGCATGCTTGCTCGAAGATGGTCGAAGAAGTCATCCGGCAAGCCCAACCCGTGCGCGATCGCCGGTTGAAACGGCCCGGCGCCGGTGAAGGTCAGGTACTGCTTCACCCGAGCCACCGCGTCGATCAGGGGCGCTGGCCCATGCACCCATCCGACCTTCCACCCCGTTGCTGCAAACGTCTTCGCCCCCGAGGAGATCGTCAGCGTGCGCTGCGCCATACCGGGTAGCGACGCCATGGGCACGTGGCGTAGACCATCGAAGGTGAGATGCTCATAGACCTCGTCGGTCACCACAATCACGTCGTGCGCCGTAGCCACCTCGGCGATCTGCTCCAGTTCTTGCCTGGTGAACACCTTGCCCGTCGGGTTGTGTGGATTGTTCAGCAGGATGACCTTGGTGCGATCACTGACTGCAGCCGCCAGCACGGCCGCGTCGAAACCGTTGTCAGCAAAGCGCAGCGTGATGCTGCGATGGACACCCCCGGCGAGGGCTATCGCTGCTGCGTACGCGTCGTAGGAAGGGTCGAAGGTCAGCACCTCGTCGCCGGGCTCGACCAGTGCCAACACGCTCGCCGCGATCGCCTCACTGGCGCCAACGGTGACCAGCACCTCCGTGTCCGGATCGACAGCGAGGCTGTAGAACCGCTGTTGGTGAGCTGCCACGGCCTCTTTCAGGATCGGCATACCGCGTGCCGGTGGGTATTGGTTCTGGCCATTGTTGATGATCTGCATCGCGATGTCTTTGATCGCCGCAGGCGTATCGGTGTCAGGAAATCCCTGCCCCAGGTTGACGGCGTCGTGTGTCATCGCCAACGCACTCATCTCGGTGAAGATTGATGTGCCGAAGCCGCGCATACGCTCTACCGAGTATTGGGTCATAGCGTCCACGGTATCCGGGCCCGGCGGGGGATTTCGGAAGCCGCCGCAGGAGCAGTAAGATGGGGGCACGTCTGGGACTCTGCGTCCGCGTGAGAGATCCCAGGCGAATTCGCGCACGACAAGCCGGCACCGAGTGCCGGGATGCGCTCTCGCAGTCCCACCCCGTCGCCGATGGTGTGGGCGAGGGCGGTCGCTCGTGCCAGGACCAACTGCACACAACAGAAAGCGAGACCTCGGCATGGCCGTTGTCACCATGCGCCAGCTCCTCGATAGCGGCGTTCATTTCGGGCACCAGACCCGACGTTGGAACCCGAAGATGAAGCGCTTCATCATGACCGAGCGCAACGGGATCTACATCATCGACTTGCAGCAGTCGCTGACCTACCTCAACGAGGCGTATGACTTCGTGAAGGACACGGTCGCGCACGGCGGCACGGTGCTGTTTGTCGGCACCAAGAAGCAGGCTCAGGAGTCTATCGCTGAGCAGGCCACCCGGGTGGGTATGCCGTACGTGAACTACCGCTGGCTCGGTGGGATGCTCACCAACTTCCAGACGATCTCCAAGCGACTGACCCGTTTGAAGGAGCTCGAGGAGATCGACTTCGACGATGTGGCCGCCTCCGGCCGCACGAAGAAGGAACTCCTCATGATGCGTCGCGAGAAGGACAAGCTCGAGCGCACGCTCGGCGGTATTCGTGACATGGGCAAGGTCCCATCGGCGGTGTGGGTGGTCGACACCAAGAAGGAGCACCTAGCTGTCACCGAGGCGCGCAAGCTCGGCGTGCCGGTCATCGCGATCCTGGACACCAACTGCGATCCCGACGAGGTCGATTACCACATCCCCGGCAATGACGACGCGATCCGTTCGGTCACGCTGTTGACCAAGGTGATCGCTGAAGCTGTCGCCGCCGGTCTCATGGCCCGCTCCGGCGGAGGTTCAGCCGATGGCGGCGAGGACAATGAGCCAATGGCGGAGTGGGAGCGCGAGCTCCTGGCCGGAAGCGATGACGCCGCACCGGCGGAGTCTGCGGCACCCGAGCCGGTCACCCCGCCGGCCGCTGCGGAGACGACGACCACCGAGCCCAGCGATGCTCCGGCCGAGGCTGAGGTTAGTGAAGCTGTGGCTACGGCCGAGGGCACCGAGACGGCTCCGGAGTCGCCGGCCGAAGAGGTCGCAACACCCGTCGCTGACGTCGCAACGCCTGCCGACGACCCCGCCACGGCTCCCACGTCCTGACCACCCCTGAACAGCGATCGGAGAAACACCCGTAATGGCGAACTACACCGCAGCCGACATCAAGGCTCTGCGCGAGCAGACCGGCGCCGGCATGATGGACGTCAAGAAGGCCCTGGACGAAGCAGATGGCGACAACGCCAAGGCCACTGACATCCTTCGAGTCAAGGGCTTGAAGGGCGTCACCAAGCGCGAAGGCCGCTCAGCATCCAACGGCTTGGTCCGAGTGGACGTCACCGACGCCATCGGCACCCTGGTCGAGATCAACTGTGAGACCGACTTCGTGGCCAAGGGCGAAAAGTTCAGTGCTTTGGCTGACCAGGTCTTGGCCCAGACGATCGCCTCCGGTGCCACCAACGCCGAGGAACTCTTGAGTTCTGAGATGGATGGTCGCACGGTGAAGGAAGTTCTCGATGAGGCAAATGCCACCATCGGGGAGAAGATCGAGGTCCGCCGGGTCGCTAAGATCGAGGCCCCCCAGGGTGGCTCGGTCGTGTCCTACTTGCACCGTACGAGTCCCGACCTACCCGCGCAGATCGGTGTGCTGGTTGCAGCCCAGGGCGGCGAAGACGGACTGGCCCGTGACATCGCGATGCATGTCGCAGCCTTCAGCCCGACGGTGCTGACCCGTGATGAGATCTCCGATGACGTGGTGGCTCAGGAGCGGCGGATTGCCGAGGAGACGGCTCGCGAAGAAGGCAAGCCGGAGCAGGCGATGCCGAAGATCATCGAGGGTCGCGTCAACGGCTTCTTCAAGGAGAACGTGTTGCTGGACCAAGCGTTCGCCAAGGACTCCAAGAAGTCCGTGGCCCAGGTCGCCAAAGAAGGCGGCGTTGAGGTCACCTCGTTCGCCCGCTTCAAGGTCGGCGTCTAGCCAACGACAACGACAGCACCGAAGGCCAGGCCCCGTGTGGGCCTGGCCTTCGTCGTTGGTCTGGGCGTTGCCTCGGGCGACGTTGCCCCCGTTTCTGACCAAGCACTCTGCGTGTGCGGGAAAGGTGTCCTCTTGTTGACCGTGCGTATTGCTGCAGCGCGGCGCAATGTCGACAACAGGACAGGAGAGGCGGGGCGAGCCAGGTTCGGCTGCCCTCTAGGCGTCGTCGAGGCCGATATCCAAGACCGCCGCGCTGTGGGTGATCCACCCGGCCGAGACAAGATCGACGCCGGCCTCGGCCAGGGCGGGGGCTGTTTCCGCGGTGATCCGACCTGAGGCCTCGACGACCATGGTGCGCCCAACCAGGTCGACAGCCTCGGCGGCCATCTCGGGAGAGAAGTTGTCGATCAAGACGGCTGTGACGGGGTCGGCGAGTAGTTCTCGGAGCTGATCCAACGAGTCGACCTCGACCTCGATGGGCATCAGGTGGCCAGCAAAGGCCTTGGCCCGACGCACTGCTTCGCCGACTGT
This sequence comes from Ornithinimicrobium sp., assembly GCA_049671385.1. Taxonomy (GTDB): domain Bacteria; phylum Actinomycetota; class Actinomycetes; order Actinomycetales; family Dermatophilaceae; genus Ornithinicoccus. The sequence continues at coordinate 4,283 of JBATUU010000140.1, forward strand.
CCCAGCGACCGCTATGTGGTTGTCTTTGATCAGAATCGCATCGTCCAGGCCAAAGCGATGGTTCGAGCCGCCGCCAGCACGTACGGCGTGTTTTTCCACGGCTCTTAGGCCCGGTGTCGTCTTGCGGGTGCAACAGACTTTGGTATGCGTGTGCGCGATGGCCTTCGCGATGGTGGCTGTGGCCGTAGCCACGCCGCTGAGGTGGCCCAAAAAGTTCAGCGCCACCCGCTCAGCCGTCAAGAGCGAACGGGCAGAACCCGAGACATGCGCGAGCTCAATACCGGCGGCGACCTGATCGCCGTCGCGCCGGTGTGCAACGAACTGCACCTCAGGGTCGATGAGCGCAAAGGCCAACTCAGCTAGATCCATCCCAGCAAGGACACCGGCGTCCCGAGTCACCAGCGCGAAGCGAGCGCGGGCATCGGAGGGTATGACCGAGTCTGAGGTGACGTCACCGGCTCGACCGAGATCCTCGGCCAGCGCCGCCGAGATCAACGGCTCGATCATGACGCGTGGTAGCGGCGGCGCAGTCATGCAGTGACTCGCTGCTGCCGGGCTAGGTCGGCAAGGCTTGCGTGAGTGTGTTCGGCGGTGTCGCTTCGTTCGGGGAAGTCTGAGCGCAAATGCCCACCGCGGCTCTCGGTGCGGCTCAGAGCGCTCCGACTGATCAGCAGCGCCATCAACTCGTGGTCGCTCAGACCATCGACCCCCACCGACTCCAGCTGTCTCGTGATGTCCTCGACCGCATCGGTGAGTGGTGCCGCCTCGCGCACGACCCCGGCGGACGTCGTCAACAACCGGCGTAGCGCCATTCGAGACTCCTCGGTCTCCGCCGGAGCACGCGCCTGAGGTGCTTCGCTCGCCGCATCCGACGTGTCGTCATCGTGACCCGAGGTGGTGCTGGCCATGACGTCGCTAGCCACCCACCCGGCGCATACCACCGCTTCGAGAAGGGAGTTGCTGGCCAATCGATTCGCGCCGTGCAAGCCGGTGCTTGCCACCTCCCCGACCGCCCACAGACCCGGCACCGTGCTGCGCCCCGCACGGTCGACCAGCACGCCCCCGCACTGGTAGTGGGCTGCCGGGTGCACCGGGATCGGCTCAGTGGCCGGGTCGATGCCAGCGGACTTACATGCCGCGTCGATACCAGGAAAGACCGAGCTGAAC
>JBATUU010000141.1:0-6571 GCA_049671385.1 Ornithinimicrobium sp.
CTTGTACTTCAGGCCGATGGCCAGCGCCGACGCGGCACCTGCAACAACGCCCAGGCCGATCGAGCCCACGGGACTCAGGTTGGCGCAGGCCGGGGTGATCGCCACGAGACCGGCAACCACACCGGAGGCGGCACCGACCGCGGTCGCGCGACCGTCACGGACCCGCTCGACCAACAACCAACCCAGCATTGCGGCGGCCGGTGCAACCATCGTGTTGACCCAGATCAAACCGGCCTCTTCGCTGGTGCTGGAAGCACCACCGTTGAACCCGAACCAGCCGAACCACAGCAACGCTGCACCCAGCATCACCAACGGCACATTGTGCGGCTTGTGGAAGCCCATCTTCCCGAAACCAGCCCGCTGGCCGATGATGTACACCAACACCAAGGCGGCAAGTCCAGCGTTGATGTGGACCACCGTGCCGCCGGCGTAGTCGATCGCTTCGCCAAACGTGGAGCCGATCCAACCGTCGGCGCTCAACAGGCCGCCACCCCACACCATGTAGGCCAGCGGGCAGTAGACCAAAGTGACCCAGATCGGGACGAACACAGTCCATGCGCCAAACTTGGTGCGGTCAGCCACTGCACCGCTGATCAAGGCCACGGTGATGATGGCGAAGGTGGCGCCGAAGCCAGCACCGATCAGATCGCTGGTGCCCACGAGGTCGGAGAGGCCAAAGGATGTCAGCGGGTTGCCGAACAGACCGCCGAGCTGGGCCTCACCCCCACTCATCGAGTAGCCCCACAGCACCCAGACCACGCCGACCAAACCGATCGACATAAAGCTCATCATCAGCATGTTGACCGATGCCTTGGCGCGGGTAAGCCCACCGTAGAAGAAGGCCAGGCCGGGGGTCATCAGCAGCACGAGGGCGGCAGAGGCCATCACCCATACGTCGCTTGAGGTCAGTTCCATCGATGTCTCCATCACGCTCAGAGGCGCGCCCCAGGCGGCGCACCGGTGATAAAAGAGTGCGCCCGCTGTGTTACAGGTGTTGACGCACAATGTTTCGTAGCTGTTCCAGACGTTTCAACCACGTTAACTCCGCATGGGAGGAGCCTCTTGCGCCCGTATGGCGCAGGTCAAACGCGCGGTCCTACAGCAGCGAGAAGCATCGCCGCAAACGCTCCTGCCACCAGGTCCGACGCTCGATGTCGGCAAGCAGTTCTGCTGCGGGCTCATCGATCGAGTCCATGCTTGCCTGCGCCTGTTGCCGGCTCAATAGCCCGCTCACCGGCACCAGGGGCAGCGGTGATAGGTCGCGCTCCAGCAGCGCCACGGTGCCCAGACCGCAGGCATAGGGCAGCGTTGGCAGGGCGCAGGCCAGCGACACTCCCGCTGAGATGCCAACCGAGGTGTCGAGAGCTGATGAGACCACCGCCGGCAAACCACAGTCATTGACGATGCTCAGCGCGCGGTCAACTCCCCCGAGCGGCGCCACCTTGACCACGATGAGATCGGCCGCCTCCGCGCGAGCGACATCGATCGGATCCTGCGCGCGTCGTATCGACTCATCGGCCGCAATCGGCACGTCGACGCCTGCCCTGACCAAACGCACCCGCAACCGGGCAAGGTCAGCAACCGTAGACACAGGCTGCTCGGCATACTCCAGGTTGTATGCCGAGAGGGCCGTGATCGCATCCAGCGCTTGATCGATGTCCCATGCTGCGTTGGCATCCACCCGAAGGGCAGCATCCGAGCCCAACGCCTCGCGCACAGCGCTGACCCGGGCGATGTCCTCGCGCAGGCTCTGCCCGGCCTGGGCCACTTTGACCTTCGCTGTGCGGCAGCCAGCAAAGCGATCCAAAAGGGCGGGCACCTGATCGGCGCTGATTGCAGGCACCGTTGCATTCACCGGCACCTGGTCGCGTACTCCAGGCGGCACGGCACCCCACCCGGCTTCGATGGCCGCAGCCAGCCAGGTGGCTGCTTCGTGGTCGCCGTACTCCATGAACGGCGCGAACTCAGCCCATCCGTTCGGTCCGCGCAGCACCATCGCTTCGCGCACGGTGACTCCCCGAAATGACATCCGCAATGGCAATCTGAGGACCCACGCAACCTCGAGCAGTTCATCGAGTCCGGGCCGTGCGCCGTCAACCATGTGCGCCCTGCGCCCCAGACCACCGGTGCCACTTCGCCGTCATAGGCATAGTGTCGTCTCCCGTGAGCAGTGATCTCAACAACAGTCAGACCGGTAGCCACACGGAGGCCACCTCGGGTAGGCACGTGGTCTCGGAGTCTTTTGATCCGGATGCGTGGGACGTCGTCGACGGTTTCGACTTCACCGACATCACGTATCACCGCGCCAAGGCGCTCGGTTGTGTCCGGATCGCCTTTGACCGCCCGCACGTCCGCAACGCCTTCAGGCCACACACGGTCGATGAGTTGTATCGGGCGCTTGACCACGCCCGCATGACCCCCGATGTCGGAGTTGTCTTGCTGACCGGCAACGGTCCCAGCGACAAAGATGGTGGGCGCGCTTTCTGTTCCGGAGGGGACCAGCGGATACGAGGTCGGTCTGGCTATCAATATGCGGGGGGTGAGGAAGCCGACACCGTCGATACGGCACGCGTCAAAGCTGCGGGTGGGCGGTTGCACATCTTGGAAGTGCAACGTCTGATCCGAACCATGCCCAAGGTTGTGATCGCGGTCGTCAACGGCTGGGCGGCCGGTGGTGGCCACTCGCTGCACGTGATCTGCGATCTGAGCATCGCCTCGGCCGAACATGCTCGGTTCAAGCAGACCGACGCGGACGTGGGCAGCTTTGACGCCGGCTACGGATCGGCATACCTGGCGCGGATGGTGGGGCAGAAGTTCGCCCGCGAGATCTTTTTCTTGGGTCGCACGTATTCGGCCGATGACATGCGTGCAATGGGGGCTGTCAACATCGTGAGCCCGCATGCCGAGCTCGAAACGCAAGCACTGGCCGCAGCCGCCGAGATTCTCGGCAAATCGCCCACTGCACAGCGGATGCTGAAGTTCGCGTTCAATGCCGTGGATGACGGACTTATGGGACAGCAAGTTTTTGCCGGCGAAAGCACGCGGCTGGCCTATATGACCGACGAGGCGGTCGAGGGCCGAGATGCATTCTTGGACAAAAGACCTGCGGACTGGTCTGACTATCCCTGGTACTTCTAACCCCAGATCAGGCTCTGAACGGTTGGAACCGTGTGCCTCTTTTTCTCGTCGGATGAGTGTTGCGCCCTGTAATCTTGCCCAGCACCGCCGACTCACCCCACGTGGAAGGTTCCTCACCCATGCGACGCTCACTGATTGCGGCACTGGCCGTCCCCGTGCTGTTTCTGGCTGCCTGTGGCAGCGACGACGATCCCAGCGTCGAGGAGGCAACCAGCGAAGAGACGAGTGAGCAGAGCAGCGAAGAGGCCACCGAGGAGCCAGAAGAAGAGACCGTCGAGGAGACCGAGGAGCCGACCGAGGAAGCCGTCGAGGAGACCGAAGAGCCTCCACAGGAGGCATCCGGTGACGTCGAGGGCGGCGAAGAGGGCGCCGCCGCAGCGGCAGTCACTGAAGAGTTCATGGTCGCCTTGGCGAACGCGGACCCAAAGATCTGCGACCTGATGCTGGACGCATTTGCCGGGAGCACGACCCCGATGGCGGACTCCCCGGAGAACCTTGAGCAGTGCCAGAGCCTCATCGTCCCCAGCTTGGAGGGCGTCATCACCGAGGAGCAAGCGCAGATCATCGAGTTGATCGAGGTGATGGGTGCCGACGTGCAAGATGACTCCGCGACCGTCGACAAAGACAATTTCTCCGAGCTGTTCGCCGAGGGATTCGGTGAAGAGACCATCGAGCTGAAAAAGATCGATGACCAGTGGTACATCGACTTGGAGAACAGCTTCCAAGGCAGCGCGGCAGGCTGACCATCGGCCACTTCAGATAGGCCAGGGTGGACCGCGAGCACCTAGGGCCCGACGAGTCTCTGGCATGGGTAGCCCAGACCCTCGCGCAGGACGCGCCGTTTGTCGTGCCCACCTCCGGCTCGACCGGGCTACCGAAATCCGTCGTGCTATCGAGCAACGCCGTGCGCTCGTCGGCTGACGCCGTTGCAGCGCGGATCGGTGGCCATGGCCAGTGGCTCGCCGCCCTGCCCATATCGCACGTGGGCGGACTTGGAGTATTCGTCCGCTCGGTGATTGCCGGCACCACGCCAGTCGTGCTCTCCACAGGTCCTTTCACAGTCCCGGCATTCGCTGCTGCAGTGCGCAGATTGGGCACGGGCCGGCCACGGTTCGTCTCGCTCGTGCCCACCCAGGTCGGCCGACTGATCGGGGAGCCGGCTGGGTTGGCGGCTCTATGCAGCTTCGATCGTGTCCTGATCGGCGGGGCAAGCCTTTCTCATGCCACCGCCGTCACCTTGTCTGAGGCCGATATCGCGTGGACACATACCTACGGGCTCAGCGAGACCAGCGGCGGCTGCGTCTATGACGGTCAGCCATTGGAAGGAGTCAGCCTTCGGGTTGCCGATGCTCAACCGCACTCGGCTGAGATCGACGGTGCGGGCAGGCTCATGGTTGCCGGCCCCACACTGGCCGAGGGCTACCTCGACCGCCCCGACCTCGATGCGGTGGCCTTCGAGCACCGCGATGGCCAGCGATGGTGTCGCACCAACGATCTGGGGTATTGGGATCCTTCCTTGAGTCGCTGGATCGTCGTTGGCCGGATTGACGATGTGATCGTCACCGGCGGCCACAAGGTCCACCCCAGCGCGGTGCAGGACGCCGTTCGCAGCCTCTCCGGCATTGCCGAGGCGGCTGTGACCGGGGTGCCAGATCCAGAATGGGGAACCGCAGTAGCCGCGCTGGTGGTGCTGTCTGCTGGGGACGGGCCGATGGCGTTGCGCGCCGATCCACGGGCGTTCATTCGCGGCGAGCTACGTGGTCGATTGCCGGACCACGCTCTGCCATGGCGGGTTAAGGCCCTGAACAGCCTCCCCCGGCTGCCTAGTGGCAAGGTCGACTACCAAGGGGTGCGAGCAGCATTTACTCAGGAAGATGACAGAATATGACGTTCACTGTTACCGCATATCGAAGGACTTCCGTGCTCCGCATCTTGGCAGCCATCGCGCTCTTGGCATTCACTATCTACTGCGTGATCGATGTTGTGCGCACGGATAAGGACAACGTGCGCAACCTGCCCAAACTGGCGTGGGTGGTCATGGCCTTACTGTTCACTCCGGCCGGTGGCATCGCCTGGCTCCTGGCCGGGCGCCCCAAGGGTCTGAACGAGCGAGGCGGGGGCGGCAATCGTGGGCCAAAGGGGCCGGACGACGACCCCGACTTCTTGCGCGGCATCTAGCCGCATGGCCGAGGTATCTCAGTGGGTCGCCGGTGCGCGGCCCAGGACACTTCCGGCTGCGCTTGCCCCGGTCGCGGTCGGGACCGGCGCCGCATACGCCCAGGGATCGGCCGACTTCGGGATGGGTTTGCTTGCCCTCCTCGTGGCTGTGTCTCTCCAAGTGGGCGTTAACTACGCCAACGACTACTCCGACGGCATCCGCGGCACGGACGCCACCCGAGTGGGCCCGGTGCGCCTGGTTGGTCAACAGTTGGCCGATCCAGCCACGGTGAAGGCCGCCGCTTTCCTCTGCTTCGGGTGCGCCGCCGTCGCCGGTCTCGCTCTGGTCGCGCTGGCAAATGCCTGGCTCTGGCTCATTGTCGGGGGCATCGCCATTGTCGCCGCATGGCGGTACACCGGGGGCGGGAATCCCTACGGCTACCGTGGCCTCGGCGAGGTCGCCGTCTTTGTCTTCTTTGGACTTGTAGCCGTGCTGGGCACACAGTGGACACAGTCCGGGGCGGTCAGTCTCGCCGGGCTGGCCGGGGCGGTCGGCGTGGGCGTCTTGGCGTGCGCGATCCTGGTCGCCAACAACCTGCGCGATATCCCGGGTGATGAGCAGGTCGGCAAGCAGACGCTTGCCGTGAAGTGGGGGGACGCCCGGACCCGCCAGCTCTTCCTGGGGTTGTTCGTCGCTGCGTTCGCGATGGCTCTGGTGGCTGCTATCGACGCGCCCTGGGCGCTCCTTGCCCTCCTGGCGCTACCGCTGGCCTGGCCTCCGGTGAAGGCGGTACGCGGGGGCGCACTGGGTGCAGATTTGATCCCGGTGCTCGGCAGCACCGGTCTGGCTCAGTTGGCCTACGCGCTCTTGCTCGCGGCCGGATTGATGATCTCGGCCTGAATCCGCCACAGCGTGCTGGCTCAGGTCGCTTACCTTCCCTCGATCTCCCCGTCCTCATCGTCCTCGTCTGTGCGTTGAGCAGCGATCTTTGCCTCCCGCTTCGCCCGGTTGCGCTCGAACTTCTCGGCAAGCTGCGCCGCCATCTGATCTCGGGGGCCGCGCAGGAGGAAGAGTGAAGTCACCATCGAGAACAGGGCCCCGAAGAATAGCGCCCAGATCGGCGGCACGCCGACCCACAAAAAGATCAACACGAAGACAAAGAACACCAACAGGCGCAGGATCGTATATCGCAGCATCGGTTTAGAGTCCTGAGTAGGAGTGCAGACCCGCGAAATATACGTTGACCACGGCGTAGTTCACCACGATGCACGCAAA
>JBATUU010000142.1:0-2006 GCA_049671385.1 Ornithinimicrobium sp.
CCCTGGCCACCACCGTCCCGTCCACCGCGACGACATCGGTCTCGAACCAGCGGAGCACTTTGGCTCCCCCGGCCGCCGCCTCGCGCAACTCGTTCAGGATCCTATCGGTGATCTCGAACTCGGCCCGGACCGTCGAGCGTCCAGGAGCGATGAACTCGATCTCGGCCGCCTTGTCCCACACCACGTACTCCGGGCCCAGACAGCGAAGTGTCAACACCATCCACCACGGGTCGGTCATCGCAAACAACGCGCCGCCAAACAACGTGCCGACATAGTTGCGCGCCCACCACCGCGGGTGCAGGGCCACCCGCGCGGTCCGAAAGTCCTCGCCCAGATGCTCGATGTGAATCCCGCTGCCCGCGAACGGGGGCCACACATTCATAAAGTGACGCATGACGTGATGGTTGCCACCGAACGACTGCCAGGTAGGTGCGCGCATCCACCGAGCGTATGTCCGCTCGTTCTCACCGACCGCTCGACCCCCGCGTGACGCGCGCTAGACCCGTTCGACCCGCTCCCGTATGCCGAGCAGCATCCGACGCGACATCACCGCACTGCCGATGATGGCGACGTGAGCGCACAGCCGAGCGGGAGCAAACGGAACCACGTACTTCTCGCGCACCAGCAGTCGTGACCCCAGCGATCCGCGAGGACTTACCTGGAAGATCCACCGGAACCCCAGACCCAGCGCGACCGGCCTGCCTGCGACCAACAACTCACCGGGCACAACGCGCAGAATCTCGAGGCTGACCGATGGGTGCAGGCGCAACCGGTCCCCCGGGCGCGGGTCCTGCCACTCGGGATTGATCTGGTCGGCGTTCACGATGCCGGCGCCGCTGAGATTCTCCAGCCAGGCATAGCTGTAGAAGCCGCCCTTGTCTTGGCCGAGTTGAGCAACCCACGGCCAGACCTCCTCCGGTGAAGCGTCTAGGTCGATCCCCTGCGTCAATTGGGCTCCCGGACCGGGCACCAGTGCCTGGCCCGGAAGATCGCGCGTGGTTTCATCTCCACGGGTGCCCCAGGAGCGAAGCCCACTGCCGGCCACCGCAAGGTAGGCCGCACCCGCGGTCAGCACAACGGTGCGCAGCATTGTCTTCATGCTTGTGAGTGTGTCAGGGGCCTGGCGCCTGTTACTCGCCGGTCTCGCCGTCGATAGCCTCGCGCAACAGGTCAGCGTGGCCGTTGTGCCGCCCATACTCTTCGATCATGTGGGTCAGCACCCACCGCAACGACACGGTGTCTCGTCCACCCCAGGCCGGGTACGACTGCGCTAAGGGATCGCTCACGTCGGCCTTGAGATGTTGGGCGAGCACCGTACGGGAACGGTCGAGAGCCTGCGACCACAGGGCACGCAGGTCTTCACCAGTGTCCTCGCTCGCCGAGTGCCAATCCCAGTGGTAATCGGCCTCCCAGTCCACGCCGACCCACGGCTCGGGCATCGGCTGGGCACCGACGGCGTCGGTGAACCAGGAGTCCTCCACCAGCGCCAGGTGCTTCAACATGCCAGCCAGAGTCATCTCTGTCGGCGCGAGATGGGCGTGCAGTTGGTCATCAGTCAAGCCGCGGCAGCGCCACTCAAAAGTGGCACGCTGGTAGTCCAGGAAACCCAGCAACGTGGCTGCCTCACCCCCGTGGTGTGGCGGCTTCGGCCGCCCGTGCTCGTCGACGTCCGTCTCAGTCATGTCGCCACAGTATGGAGCGGGAGGCCCCAGCGCGAGGCATTTTGAAGGACCAGGCGAGATGGCCTAGGACAGGGCGGGATGCTTCATACCGGATGTGTCGCTACCCAGTACTCAACGAAGGTGCCATCGGCCACCCGCAACATGTCGTTGCCGACGAATGCCATCGATTCGCCGTCCGTACGTGTGCCGTGACCGCGCCACCGACCGGCCACCAAGTCCCCTTCAACGATCGGCCCCACCTCGATTTCGAAGGTGATCGAGGAGAACATGTCATGCATCTGGGTCATGGCCTCGATCAACCCCTGCGGCCCATGCACCGTGTGA
>JBATUU010000143.1:0-1557 GCA_049671385.1 Ornithinimicrobium sp.
TAGCCGGGCCCATCAAACCCGAGGCGGAGGTGTTGGGTGCTGCTGGGCCGACATACAACGCCTGCTCGGTGCCCTCGCAGGTCAAGGCGTAACTGCCAGCGGTCAGGTCATCGGGGGTCCGGGCGACTTCGTAGAAATCGCTGCCGGAGACGTCCACCGCGAATTCGCTGGTCGGCCTGGCCAGGGTGGTCACCGACCCGTCGTCTGCGGTGCACACTGTGGCGGCGCGATCGTCGTCGGAGCGGGCATACACCGACATACCCCGATCAGTGATGGTGACCGTCGCCCCAGGGTTGAAACCCTGCATGTTCGGTGTGGCAACACCCGCGAGCCCGATCGCGCCCAGCGCGATCAATGCCATGGCAATCAGGGCCAGCACTGCAGCGATGGCACCGACGATCCTGGCTGGACGCGACTTCTTCGAGGGCGTGGACGCCGTAGGTGGTGCTTGGCTCATGCACAGAATCTAACGCACGGCTAACCTCGCGTGAGGAGTTCAACGCAACATCGACGTAAGGAGAGCACTATGGGATTGTTCATGGCCGATGAGCCGGAGATTGACGATGAGGTTGACGAGGACTCCCTCCCGGCGCGCATGTCCATGTCAGTTCTGCATTGGATGGTCAATCTAGGTGTGGGGGGCATTGGTCCGCTTGATTCTGCGGAGCACATCGCCAACGAGGCCATGGCTGAGCATTCCGATGAGAAGGCAGCCATCGACGCGATCGTGAAGCGGCACCTGAAATTGGCAGCGGGAGGAGGCTTCGCGACCGGCGTGGGGGGACTCATCACGATGCCGGTGGCGCTGCCGGCGAACGTGATCAGCTTCTATGCGCTCGCCGCACGGATGATCGCCTCGGTGGCCGCGGTCCGCGGCTATGACGTCAACAGCGAGTCGACGCGCACCGCGATTGTGCTCACCATGTTGCGTGTCGACGCAGACGACGTCCTGCGCAAGGTGGGCGTCGTAGGCGGCGGCAAGATGTCTGCCATCGCTCTTAACCGAGTGCCGAAGGCAGCTGCTCTCGTGATCAACAAGGGCGTGGGCTTCCGGGTCGCGGGGCGGCTCGGTGCCCGCGCTGCCGGCCGCCTGGGGCGTGCCGTGCCACTTGCTGGCGGCGTGATCGGGGCCGGACTCGACACCTACCTGATGAGGCGTATCGCGAGCGACACGAAAGAGCAGTTCCCGCGGGTGGAGCCGGGCGAGCAGTGAAGACCGGTCGCTGATAGTTATCCACATCGGGGGGTTCATCCACAGCCCGGAGTGAACCGCCGAGCGACCTTCGATGCTGTGGTCATGTCATTGACCTCAGCCCCTGAGAGCGCATTCCATGGCCTACCCGAGTTGATTGTTGCGCTTCCCTATCAGTTGGGGTACCGGCCCGTGCAGTCCCTGGTTTTGGTGTGCCTAGGGCCGATCGAGGTCGGCGGGCTGACCTTGTGCAAGGGCAAGGTCGAGCTCACGGCGCGAGTAGACCTGCCGTCGCCAGGCAGCGATCACCGGGTGCTGGAGGCCATCGTCGTGGCGCTTCGCCGTCCGCAGACGCGGGCAGTGCT
>JBATUU010000144.1:0-6142 GCA_049671385.1 Ornithinimicrobium sp.
GGCACAGGGCTCGGACCTGGCGCCCGGCGAACGTGACCAGTTCCTGAAGCAGCACGCAACCGCCCTACGCCGGCACATCGACACTTTGGTCTCCAAAGAATATTGGAGCGCCTTTACCAACAGTCCCGAGCTCGTCCTGTGCTTTGTGCCCAGCGACGCCGTGCTAGCCAGCGCCCTACACACTCAGCCCGAGCTCTACGACTACGCCCAATCGCGCCGGGTGGTCCTCGCCTCTCCGGCCACCCTGCTCGCCGTTCTTCGCGCCTTGGCCTTCTCCTGGCAGCAGGATGCCCTCAACAGCAACGCGCAAGAGGTGCTCCGACTCGGCAGCGAACTCCACGGTCGACTCGGCACCATGGGCAAACACGTGGGCGCAATGGGTGCTTCGCTACGCAAGTCGGTCGAGGCCTACAACCAATTTGTCGGCACTGTGGAGTCCAGGGTCATGGTGACCAGCGCCAAGATGGCCGAGATGGGAACCGTTGAAGAAGCGCCACCTGCGCTGGCACCCGTCGAGGCTGCAGTGCGACCTATGACCAACGCTGACCTCATCGCATCCGAACTCACAGCCGGAACTCCGGCCCGCCAAGAGCTGGCGGATCAACAGACCACCGCTCAGGGCCATCGACACGTGAGTTAGAGCGCCAACTCGGGGACCAGGATCGCTAGGTCTAATGCACGCTCAGTCCAGTGAGCCCGGATCGTGACGCACCGATGCGGCTTCTTTGCCATCGCGGGCCTTGAGGTCGCGACGAATCTCTGTCGGTAGCGAAAACAACAGCGACTCTTCGGCTGCCGTGACCAACTGCACGTCTGCATAGCCGCGCGCCTCCAACCACTCCAACACTTCGCGGACCAGCAACTCAGGGACACTGGCTCCACTGGTGACGCCTACGGTCATGACGCCGTCCAACCATTCCTCCTGGATCTCATCGGCGTAGTCGACGAGATATCCCGCGGATGTGCCATGCTCCAGGGCTACCTCGACCAGCCGGACCGAATTCGAGGAGTTGGTGGAGCCGACCACAATCATCAAGTCGCAGTCCGGCGCCATCTGCTTGACAGCAACCTGTCGGTTCTGGGTGGCGTAACAAATATCGTCACTGGGCGGATCCTGGAGTTTGGGGAACTTCTCACGCAACCGGCGCACTGTCTCCATCGTTTCGTCCACTGACAGTGTCGTCTGAGACAACCAGACCACCCGCTCCGGGTCGCGCACAGTGACGTCCTCAACCTCAGCCGGGCTCTGCACCAGCGTGATGTTCTCCGGCGCCTCCCCGGCGGTGCCTTCGACCTCCTCATGCCCCTCGTGGCCGATCAGCAAGATGTCAAAGTCGTCCCGTGCAAATCGAGTCGCCTCACGGTGCACCTTGGTCACCAGCGGACACGTCGCGTCGATCGTCTTCAGTTGCAGCGCCTGGGCCTCCTGATGCACCAGTGGCGAAACGCCATGCGCCGAAAAGATCACTGTCTCGCCAGCAGGCACTTCATCGGTCTCGTCGACAAAGATTGCGCCACGCTTCTCCAACGTGGCCACGACGTGCTTGTTGTGCACGATCTGCTTGCGCACATACACCGGTGCGCCATACAGGTCGAGGGCCTTCTCGACGGTAATCACCGCGCGGTCGACACCCGCGCAGTACCCGCGAGGCGCCGCGAGCAGCACGTGTTTGGCTCCATCCCGATCGGCCAGGTCGGTTGGGACAGAGATGGTCGCCTGTTCGGGCTGAGCAGAAGCAGTCACCTACCCATTCTAGATTGTCCGCCTTGATGCGGACTGGGTGTCCAGCCCAGCCACCGACAAGGCCCCCGGTGCGCCATGATGGACTCATGGCGACTCCGGCGATACAGCAGGCCACCACCCCCCGAGAACTGGCGGACGCATACGTCTATTGCCTTGCTGACCTGGACACTTCTGTGGCCACGGCATTGGGCCTGGTCCAGCACGACGACCGCGTGCCCGACTTCTCGCCAGCGGCGCAACAGGAACTCGCCGACGTTGCGACGGACACGCTGTCTCGCCTTGAGGTGTTGGAGAACAACCCGCCAGAAGGTCGGTGGGGCGACATCGAGCGCCGGTGCGCGGCGGTGCTGCGAGACCGTCTCGGTGTCGAGTTGGAGGCGCACGAAGCCGGTGAGCATTTTCGCGAGGTCCGCAACCTCTTCGGACCCCCGCAGCAAGTGCGCCAATTGTTCTCGATGATGCCGACCGAATCGGCACCGGACTGGGCATGCATCGGCGCCCGGATGGCCAAAGTGGAGGATTCGCTGCTGTCCTACGTAGCCGCCTTGGAGCAGGGGCGAGAGCTCGGCCTGTTCGCCGCGCCACGACAGGTCAGCACTGTCATCGACCAGCTCGATGATTGGGTGCAGACCCAATGGTTCGAGAGCTTTGTGCGACCCGGCGCTGAGGCATACCCCGAGTTGGCCCAGGAGTTGGGCGAAGCCGCCCAGCAGGCGAGCCACGGCGCGAACAGTCTCCGCGATTATCTGCACTCCACCTACCTGCCCGCAGCAGCCGATACTCCCGACGCCGTCGGAGCCAAGCGGTATGCCCTGAACGCCCGGCGTTGGACCGGCGCAGACCTCGACCTGACCGAGACGTATCAATGGGGCTGGCGGCAGTTCCTTGACCTGCGCGCCGAAATGGAGACCCTAGCTGAGCAGATCCTTCCCGGCTCTACGCCGGTGCAGGCGATGCATCACCTGGACACCGAGGGCGAGGTCGTTGAGGGTGTGCACGCCGTCCAGGAACGGTTGCAGGCCATGATGGACCAAGCAATCGCGGATCTGGATGGCCAACACTTCGACATCGCCGAGCCGATCCGCACCGTCAAAGCCATGATCGCCCCATCCGGCAGCGCGGCGGCGCCCTACTACAGCCGACCTTCGCTCGACTTCAGCCGTCCGGGGCAAACCTGGCTCCCGACCCAGGGAAAGACCAGCTTCCCGCTCTACGACCTCGTCTCCACCTGGTACCACGAGGGCGTGCCGGGTCATCACCTTCAGTTGGCTCAGTGGGTCTACCTCGCGCCGCAACTCTCGGTCTACCAAACCACGCTTGGCTCCTCCAGTGGCGCCACCGAGGGGTGGGCCTTGTATGCCGAACGACTGATGGACGAGTTGGGCTACCTCGACACTGAGGCCAAGATCGGCTATCTCGACGCTCAGATGATGCGCGCGATCCGGGTAGTCATCGACATCGGGATGCACCTGTGTTTGACCATCCCCGACGACTCGCCGTTGGCTCCAGGGCAGCGATGGACTCCGGAGTTGGCCGAGGAGTTCTTCGCCATGCACAGTGGCCGACCTCTCGATTTCATCAACAGCGAGATCATCCGATATCTGGGGTGGCCTGGGCAGGCAATCAGCTACAAAGTGGGCGAGCGCGCCTGGTTGGCCGGACGTGAGGCAGCACAGGCGGCCGCACTGGCCCGAGGTGAAGACTTCGACCTGAAGGCCTGGCACATGGCAGCCCTGTCGCTCGGAGCAATGGGCCTGGCTGACCTGGAAGCCGAGCTAGCTCAGTTGTGAGCGGGACTGACCACCCGGAGCCCTCACCGCGTCTCGCGCCTACGGCGCGTGAAACCACCGCGGAGCGTGCCTGGCCAGTGCGCGTGCTGAGCCTGAAAATGGCCGACTATGTCGACAAGATGTCGCCCTTGTGGATCGAGGGGCAGGTCGTTCAGCTCAACCGGCGACCCGGCATGAACACCGCCTTCCTCACGCTGCGTGACACCGATGTCGACATGTCACTGTCCGTGTCCATACCCGTGCCGGCGCTCGATGCCATGCCATCACCGCCGCAGCAAGGTTCACGGGTGGTGATCCACGCCAAACCCAGCTTTTGGACCAAGCGCGGCACGTTGCAGCTCGAGGCCCGTCAAATGCGGCACATCGGTGTCGGCGAGTTGTTGGCGAGGTTGGAGCACCTGAAACAACTCCTGCGCTCAGAGGGCCTTTTCGACGCCCGCCGCAAACGCCCGCTGCCCTTCCTGCCACGGCGTATTGGCCTGATCGTCGGTCGTGACACCGCTGCCGAACGCGATGTCCTGGCGGGCACTGAGCGCAGATGGCCAGGTGCCGAGTTCGCTATCCGGCAGGTGCCGGTGCAGGGCAGTGACACAGTAGTGCGGGTCAGCGAAGCCCTCGCCGACCTAGACACAGACCCGGCAGTAGAGGTCATCGTGATCGCCCGTGGCGGCGGCTCCTTCGAGGACCTGCTGCCGTTTAGTAACGAAGCGCTCGTGCGGGCGGTATCGACGTGCCGCACGCCGGTCGTCAGCGCCATCGGACACGAGAGCGACACCCCACTGCTCGACCTCGTTGCCGACCTGCGCGCCTCCACCCCAACCCACGCCGCGGCAGCCATCGTGCCGGACCGGTCCGCCGAGTTGGACCTGTTGCACGCCCAACTAACCCGCGCACGGCGCCGCCTGGGCCAGCAACTGGACGCCCACCGCGGCGCGCTGTCCGCACTGAGAAACCGGCCCGTGATGACCGACCGTCGTGCTCTTCTGGCGGGCCACCGCGAGACGATCGACGTCGCACACCGCCGCGCCCGCCAAGCAGTGCAACGCACTATGGAGATGCAGCACGACCAAGCCCGGCAACGTCTGCGTCACCTGCGAGCGATCTCCCCTGGACACACACTCCAGCGGGGGTATGCGGTGGTCCGCCTAGCCGACGGCACTGTCGTCCGCAGCAGGGATGACATCAGCAGCGAAGACCTGCTGCGCGTCACCGTGGCCCACGGAGACTTCGCAGCCCGCCCCATCAGCTGAACACCGAGCAAGCAATTGAGTCCGCACCATCACTTCGACGTCAACAAAAATGCGCAACTGGGCCTTAGGCTGGGTCGATGCCTGACGAGGAAGCACCCCCCGCGATCGCCGACCTCAGCTATGAGCAAGCGCGTGATGAACTGGTCGAGATCGTTGCTCGCATCGAATCAGGCAACGTACCGCTTGAGGAGTCGATGACCCTCTGGGAACGAGGGGAAGCACTCGCCGCGCATTGTCAGTCGAAGTTGGACTCAGCCCAAGAACGATTGGATGCTGCTTCTGAGGCCTCAGCCGCCACCAGCGACTAGCCCTCAGAAGGGGACACGACCTCCAGGGCAGCAATGAACTCGGCCACCTCAGCGGTGTCTGCCGTGCCGTTGATGATGGTCGTCGCTTCCTGACTGCCTTGCGGCGCCAAGACCAAGCCGACCTGCGGCACATCGTTCGCGTCCACGCCGGTCCACACCGTCCACTCCTGCTGGCCTGTTGGACCATCGAAGCTGCTGGCACCCTGCTCCGTCAGACCCTTCAGCGAGACCGCCTCCCAGGCAGGGCTGGGGTCGACGGCCTGACGCAACTGCACGGATTGAATCTCCGGAGAGATCATTCCGAGGCGCCACGTCGGGGATCCCTCGGATGACCCATACCGCACAAAGCTCGCCACCCACTCAGAGCCCAGGCCCTGCGGCGACCACACCTGCCAGTCTGCCTGTGTCGCAGCAAATGAGGCTGTCGACTCGATCTCGGCGGGACGGCGCTGAGCCTCCGGCGGGTTGGGCGTGATCGCCCACACGGCAAACACCACGACCATCACGGCAGCCATCGAATAGAACATGTTCTTGACCGAATAGTTCATCAGCCGCTGCGATGCTTTGCTCACCATTCCATCGTCGCATCTACACCAGGTGAGCCATGACGTCAGGGGGATAGAGTCGCGTCAGGCACCTGCAGGCAGCACTACTGAGGCGAATGGAGTCAAAGATGACAGAAGAATCGCGCAGCAACCGAGAGGCCGTGCTCCCCGATCGCAACCTTGCCCTGGAATTGGTGAGAGTCACCGAGGCAGCGGCCCTCGCCGGCGCTCGCTGGGTGGGGTTGGGCGATAAGAACCGAGCGGACAATGCGGCAGTGGAGTCGATGCGCAAGGTCATCTCCTCGGTGGCGATGGACGGCGTGGTGGTCATCGGTGAAGGTGAGAAAGACGAAGCACCCATGCTGTACAACGGTGAATCAGTAGGCGATGGCACGGGACCGGCCGTCGACGTCGCGGTGGACCCGATCGACGGCACCACGTTGACCGCCAAGGGCATGGACAATGCCATCGCGGTGATGGCTGTCTCTGAGCGGGGGACGATGTA
>JBATUU010000145.1:0-15866 GCA_049671385.1 Ornithinimicrobium sp.
GCGCGGCGAGCACGCATGGTGGTTGAGCGGGTCTTCTACGCAGGGGTTGCCAGCGGATCCTCCTGGCGCACCCCGAAAGTCAGCTCGCGGACACCACCGTCCGCCCAACCGCGACGTCCCGCAGCGAGCCCGCTGCCCCGCGCTGCAGGACCGAGTCGAGTCGGTGGCCGCAAGCAGCAACCGGGCCGCGGCGGACCGCCGAGGCCCGGATCATCCGGCACAGGCACCTCACCGTGAGGCACTCCTTCATACACTGGCGCCGTGACTACCAGACCTGACGGCGACACCGGAGCTGCTGCTGTGCCGGTCGGTCTATGGCTGAGCCAGGGTCGGCTCAATGATGTGAATGCTTGGGCCGCGAAGTCGGTCGTGCCGGTTCTGGTGACCCGGATGGGTTTGCATACGGCCCTGGTGCCACGTGGTCGATCCGCGATCGGCGCGCCGTATGACGATGCGGCCACCTTGGCTGCGGCGAGGTCCGCTCCGAAAAGACTCGCTCCGGCACTTGGCTTCTGGGTGATCGATGAACGAGCCGTGATCACCGTCCAGCCGGCGGGCTGGCGCCGACAGGTTCGTTGGTTGGTATGGGATCCGAGTCGCGGTGTGCTCAACCCGCCTGGTCTGGCGGCAGCTAGCGCCGCACAGGTGCTCAGTGCGGCGCGCGGTGGCACCCGGCGCGACTTTGACGAGATGCTTGCCGAGCGACACCACCCACCGGAACGTCTGCTGGCCGCCCTGGTCGGCACCCTGGGCTTGCCGGGCGCTGAAGTGCTCCTCGATCCAGCGTCTGCCGAGGGCTGGGCTCGCGTGCAGGTGCACGATCCGGCGGCTCGTGAAGTGCAGTATTTCGAGGATTCAGTCCGGCATGCCGTGGCGCTGCGACGCGAGTTGGGGCACGAGCAGTGATGCTCCTGCCAGCGGTCGACGTAGCAGCAGGCCGCGCCGCTCAGGTTCTCAAGGGGTCACCAGATGATCCCGCAAGTGTTGCCCAGGCTTGGGTTGATGCAGGGGCTCAGATGTTGCATGTCGTTGACCTCGACGCCGCCTATCGCCGGGGAGACAATGGTGCTTTGCTGGCGGACCTCATCGCTTCGATGCCCATCCCGGTGCAACTCTCGGGGGGGATTGATACGTACGCAGGCGCTGTTGCTGCCCTAGCCACCGGTGCGCATCGGATCAATCTGGCCAGCAGCGCGCTGCTGGACCTGGATCTCGTGAGATCTCTCGTGGCCGAGCACGGGTCGGGCATCGTGGTGGGTATTGATATCCGACCCCGTGGCGAGTCAAGGGAAGGCGCTGCGGACGCTGAGATGACGAGCACAAACCCCTCGGGGGGTGACCATGTGATCGCTCGCGGCAGCAACGTGCCGATCGGCCCAGCGACCGAGGTCATCGCCTCGCTAGCGGGCGCGGGTGTAGGGGCAGTTCTGGTGGCCGACGCCTCCCGGGATGGCTCTCGGCGCGGGGTCGATCTGGCCATGTTCGCCCGGGTTGCCGACCTCATCCGGCATCATCTCGGCGTCGTCGATGTCGTTGCGTCCGGCGGGGTGGCGACGCTGACCGACCTCGAAGGCCTGCGGACGTTAGCGCCGAAGG
Source organism: Ornithinimicrobium sp. (assembly GCA_049671385.1). GTDB lineage: Bacteria > Actinomycetota > Actinomycetes > Actinomycetales > Dermatophilaceae > Ornithinicoccus. The sequence goes on from JBATUU010000145.1 coordinate 1,597, forward strand.
GGATAGCTGCAGTGGTGTTGGGCTCTGCGCTGCACAGCGGCGTTTTCACAGTGCGTCAAGCCCAAGCCGTCTTCGACGCGCCCAGTCCGACATGAGCCAGCGCTTCAGTGGTCACGATCCCGAGCAGGGCAGTGACACTGCCGGTCAGCCGTGGGCCGGCCGTGACGTGGGCAGCACCGGCCGTACGCTGGCAGGCAGCGGATTCGACACTGACGACGGACTCGTCGACCGCCGGCTCCAGGCCGCAATGGGGCAGCCTCACGAGGAGGAGGCGTTGGTCGCCGCGGTGCACGCGGCGCGGATCCTTGTGCCGATTGTGGCCGTGGCCGGAAAGGGAGCCTCCAGCGATATGGCCTCGGTCACTGCGAGCGCTCCAGACGGCACGAGGGCGCTCTTGGCCTTCAGCAGCGTCGCGGCGCTGACGAGCTGGGATATGACCGCCCGACCGGTGCCGGTCACTGCCCAGCGCGCAGCCCTGGCAGCGGTGCAAGAAGGGTGTGACGTGATCGTGCTCGATGTCGGGTCCTCTGACACGGTGACGCTACGCAGCTCGATGGTCTGGGCTCTAGCGATGGACCGCGCGTGGCAGCCCGCGCATACCGATGCGGGAGTGCAGTCGGCAATGCAGGCGGCGTGTGCAGCTCAGCCAGCGGTCGTCGGTCACCGGTTGAGCGCGGGACCAGGGGGGGCCTTGGTGGTCACGCTCGCGATGCTGCCGGGGTTGCAAGCCTCCGTTGTGCAGGCTGCGGTTCACTCCTTGGCTGAACGGATCGCCAGCGATGGCGAGACCCGGGCGCGGATCGACGCCATTCGTTTTCGGGTGACACAGGCGGGTGCGCCGAGCTGAGGCACCTGCACTGCGAAGCACCGCCGCCGACGATGCGGCTGGACAGGGGATCCGCTGCTATCCTTGTCTCAAACCGCGTGTGCAGTCGCAATACACTGCATACGGTGCAAGAGGGGCTACCTGAGCTTCCACCCACGTCCAGATGCGGATGCAGGGTCAACGGTGCGCGAGATGGCTGGTCTGTACGCAGGGCCGCCCGCACAGTCGCACCCGGAACTCCAGGCTCCTTGCGCACCAGTGCAAGGAGCTTTTCTTGTGCCACGGGGTGCCAACATGGAACCAACGAAGGAGCAACGACATCAGCGAACCCCGCATCAACGACCGCATCCGAGTCCCAGAGGTGCGTCTCGTAGGCCCCAATGGTGAGCAGGTGGGAATCGTACGCGTAGAGGACGCGCTGCGACTGGCTGCCGAAGCTGACCTCGACTTGGTCGAGGTGGCCCCCATGGCTCGCCCGCCCGTCGCCAAACTCATGGACTACGGCAAGTTCAAGTACGAAGCCGCCATGAAGGCCCGAGAATCGCGGAAGAACCAGGTCAACACCGTCATCAAGGAGATCAAACTCCGACCCAAGATCGACGCTCACGACTACGGCACGAAGAAGGGCCACGTCGTGCGGTTCCTATCTGGCGGCGACAAGGTCAAGGTGACGATCATGTTCCGCGGTCGCGAGCAGTCGCGCCCCGAGCTGGGCTTTCGTCTGTTGCAGCGATTGGCCGAGGATGTGGCCGAGCTCGGTTTTGTGGAGAGCGCGCCCAAACAGGACGGACGCAACATGGTCATGGTCTTGGGACCAGCGAAGAAGAAGACGGCCGTGCGCAACGAGAAGAAGCGCGACGCAGCGCGCGCAGATAGCGATGAGCACACTGAGTCGGCCGACGATGGAAACACCTCACAGACCAACGAGCAGGCTTCAGCCAGCTAGCACGTATGCACTGCACGTCGCGTTCATATCGCGACGAGCACACACCTGGCACAACAGGTTCGCCTGTGGTGCCCCAGCAACAAGGAGATCAGGCAGATGCCAAAGATGAAGACCCACAGCGGCTCCAAGAAGCGCTTCCGGGTGACCGGGTCAGGCAAGATCATGCGTCAGCGCGCGCGTCACGTTCACAAGTTTCAGGAGCGGTCCTCGGCAGCAGCACGTCGCCTTGTCAACGATGTTCCCGTGGCTGAAGCCGACGTGAAACGAGCCAAAAGGCTCCTCGGCCGCTAGGCCCTTGCACGACCACTCATTTGAGTCACCCATTTTTCGAAGTATTACTGCACAGCAAGGAGTTCTCACGTGGCACGTGTGAAACGGGCGGTCAACGCCCACAAGAAGCGTCGGGTCGTCCTGGAGCGGGCCAGCGGATACCGCGGTCAACGCTCCCGGCTCTACCGCAAGGCCAAAGAGCAGGTCACCCACTCGCTGGTCTACAGCTACAACGACCGTCGCAAGCGCAAGGGCGACTTCCGTAGGTTGTGGATCCAGCGCATCAACGCAGGTGCCCGCGCCCACGGCATGACCTACAACCGTTTCATCCAGGGTTTGAAGGCCGCCGAGATCGAGGTCGACCGCCGCATGCTCGCAGAGCTGGCGGTCAATGACGCGGCCGCTTTCGCAGCCCTGGTCGAGGTGGCCAAGGCCAACGTCCCGAGCCAAACCCCAAAAGCCGACACAGACGCTGCCTGAGTCCCAAGCTTTTCTGAGTGCTACGCCCCGGCGCAGGGCCAACGGCCATGACCCCCACAGTGTTGACGAATCAGCGCAGTGAACGGGTCAAAGCGGTGGCAGCGCTGGGGCGTCGGGCTGTCCGACAACGGACCGATCGAGTGCGCATCGAGGGGCCGCACGCTGTCCGCGAGCTCCTCGCCTGTGCCTCAGCCTCGGCGATCGACATCTATCTGGCTGCCGACGATGCAGACTCGTATGCCGATATCGCGGCCGCAGCAAGCGAGGCCGCAGTGCCCGTCTACGTGTGTGGCGAGTTCGCTTTTGCGGCCATGTCTGATGCCCAGCACCCGCAGGGGGTTCTCGCCGTCGCCCGGCCACTGGACGTGCCACTGACGAAGGCCTTAGCCGAGGTGGGCGATGGGTTCGTGGCGGTGCTGAGCAACGTCCGCGATCCCGGCAACGCCGGCACGGTGATCCGGGCAGCTGATGCATTCGGGGCGGCAGCGGTGATCGTGAGCGACTCCAGTGTTGATGTCTACAACCCCAAGGTCATTCGGTCCACGGTCGGGTCGCTCTTCCACCTCCCCCTCAGCCTGGGCGCTCCCATAGAGCAGATCGTGTCCGCCTGTCAGGGTGCAGGGTTGAAGGTACTGGCCGCCGATGGCGCGTCGAGCCTCCTGTTGCCCGATGCCCCCGTGCAGGCACCTCACGCCTGGGTGTTCGGCAATGAGTCGTGGGGTCTATCGCCGAAGGTGCGTGAGATGTGCGACGAGGTCGTCGCTGTGCCGATTCCCGGCAAGGCCGAGTCGCTGAACCTGGCGATGGCAGCAACTGTATGTCTGCACACTTCAGCCGCCTCTCGCCACGCTCACCCAGCGTCGTCCTAGATACACAAGGTCGATAGCAACAGTCGCCGCTCTCACCCAGTTGTGCACGCTCTCACTACCGCAGGGCATGGTGAGAGCGTGCACAACCTGGTGAGAGCACAACCTCACGTGAGATGGCCGAGCCGCCGATGAGGTCCGCGAAGTTCCGCCTGGGCTCAGCCGGAACCCACATTCGCACCGTCGTCGCGAATGGTCTCCAGTCCTGCCTAGACTTGCGCGCGTGTCCGCACCCGAGCCCAACGCCGAACATGTCTTGCCCACCCCTGACGTGGTCGAGCAGTTCGTGGCTGATGCGCTCGCCGCGATCGATGCCGCCGACTCTCTCGAGGCCCTGAAACAGGCGCGCCTGAGCCATACGGGGGAGCGCTCACCGTTGGCGCTGGCAAATCGATCTATCGGCGCACTTCCGGCGGCAGACAAAGCACGCGTCGGCAAGTTGGTCGGTCAGGCCAGAGGCACGGTCGGGGCGGCAATCGCCCGTCGCAGCGACGTCCTCGAAGTTGAGCGCGACGAGCGGATCCTGGTGGAGGAAGCTATCGACCTCACCGCTCCTGGCGCTGCGCGCCGAATCGGCCGACGCCACCCGTTGACCCTCATGGCCGAGCGGATGGCCGATGTGATGGTGGGGATGGGATATGACATCGTCGACGGCCCCGCCGTGGAGGCGGAGTGGTTCAACTTCGACGCCCTGAACTTCGATGTCGACCACCCCGCTCGGCAGATGCAGGACACCTTCTTCGTCCAGCCCCCCGACGGTGGCTTGGTCTTGCGCACGCATACCTCTCCGGTGCAGGCGAGGTCGTTGTTGGACCGCGGCGTCCCGCTGTATGTCGCCGCACCGGGTAAGACGTTTCGCACCGATGAGTTGGATGCCACGCATACCCCGGTCTTCCATCAGCTCGAAGGCATTGCGATCGACGAACACCTCACCATGGCCCATCTCAAGGGCACGCTGGATCGATTGGCTCAGGCGCTGTTTGGTGACGGCATCACCAGTCGGTTGCGCCCGGCGTACTTTCCGTTCACCGAGCCCAGCGCCGAGATGGACGTGCGCTGCTTCATCTGCCACGGCGAGGACCCGGTATGCCGCACCTGCGGCGGCACCGGATGGATCGAGTGGGGCGGCTGCGGCATGGTGAATCGCAACGTGTTGCGCGCGACCGGCGTCGACCCCGAGCGCTACCGAGGCTTCGCGTTCGGGATGGGCGTGGAACGCTCGCTCATGATCCGCAACGGGGTAGCCGACATGCGAGAAATGATCGAGGGCGATGTGCGCTTCGGCGCACAGTTCGGGTGGGAGATCTGATGCTGATCGGGATGCACTGGCTGGGCGATTACGTGAACCTACCGCAAGGGACCACCGGCGAGCAGGTGGCCGCCGATCTGGTCAGCGTGGGACTCGAAGAGGAAGGGCTAAGCGGCGGCGACATCACCGGCCCGTTGGTCGTTGGCCGAGTGTTGGAGATCACCGCTGAGCCGCAGAAGAACGGCAAGGTGATCAACTGGTGTCAGGTCGATGTCGGGCCGCACGGTCAACGCCTCTCCGACGACACCGCGCAGGGCATCGTGTGCGGCGCGCACAACTTCGCGGTGGGCGATCTGGTGGCAGTGATTCTGCCCGGGGGAGTCCTGCCCGGATGTTTCTCGATCTCTGCCCGCAAGACCTACGGGCACGTCAGCGCCGGGATGATCTGCTCGGCCGCAGAACTCGGACTCGGTGCCGAATCGGACGGCATCATCATCTTGACCGAGTACTTCGGGGACGACGCGGCCGCGCAGATGTCGCCGGGCGATGACTTGATCTCAGCGTTCGGCCTCGACGAGGAGGTGCTGGAGGTCAATGTCACGCCCGACCGCGGCTACTGCTTCTCGATGCGCGGTATCGCCCGCGAGTACTCACACGCGACGGGCGCGTCTTACCGCGACCCCGCCGCGATAGCCGTCGACACCGCGACATCCGGTGGATGTGATGTCGAGTTGACCGATGACGCGCCGATCCGTGGAGTGCCCGGTTGTGCTCGATACGTGGCACGCGCAGTGCGCGGGGTGGACGTCAACGCTGCGACGCCGCGGTGGATGGCCAGGCGTCTCCTTGGCGCCGGGATGCGTCCGATATCACTCGCGGTGGACGTCACCAACTACGTGATGATGACACTGGGCCAGCCGCTGCATGCGTTTGATTGTGCGCATGTGCAAGGGCCGATCGTCGTCCGGCGGGCCCACCCGGGTGAAACCTTGGTCACCCTGGATGACGTTGAACGCACCCTCCATAGCGAAGACCTCGTCATCACGCACGGCGAGGGCGCGGAGTCGGTGCTGGCGCTCGCCGGGGTGATGGGCGGCGCATCCAGCGAAGTCACCGGCGACACCACCGATGTGTTGATTGAGTCGGCTCACTTCGACGCGCGCAGTGTGAGCCGGACAGCTCGTCGACACCGGTTGCCCAGCGAAGCGTCCAAACGCTTCGAGCGAGGTGTCGACCCCGATATCTGCGCTATTGCTGCGCAGATGGCAGTCGACCTCCTGGTGCAGCTCGGTGGCGGCACGGCCGACCCAGACATCACCGATGTCGATCAACGACAGCCACGAGCCCGGATCACCTTTGATCTGGCGCTGCCGAGCGCCTACGTGGGATACAGCTACGACCCCGAGCGCGTCATCGACATCTTGCAAGAGATCGGCTGCGACGTCAGCACGTCGGACTCAGGCACAGTCGAGGTGCTCCCCGCGTCGTGGCGACCCGACCTCGTCGATGCTCCGACGCTCGTGGAGGAAGTCGCTCGGATCGTGGGCTACGCCCATATTCCCTCTCTGGTGCCCGGCGGCAGTGGCGGTAGCGGGCTGTCTCACCACCAGCGCCTACGCCGAAGCATCGCTCGCGCCTTAGCCGGCCAGGGAATGCATGAAGTATTGACGTACCCCTTCGTGGGAGTGCAACGCTTCGATGATCTTGGCTTGCCTGCTGGGGATCCGCGGCGCGAAGCGATAGCTCTCGCAAATCCGCTTTCCGACGAGGCGCCCTTGATGCGCACGGAACTGCTGCAGACGCTGCCTGAAGCACTGCGTCGCAACGTCTCGCGAGGCTCGCGTGATGTGGCTCTCTTCGAGATCGACACGGTCAGTGCTGCTGCCAGACACGCCGCCCCCGTGCCTGCGGGAGCGCAGCTCCCGGATGATGACACGCTGCACGCCATCCGCACAGCCGTGCCCGCGCAACCCTGGCACGCCGCGATGATCGGTGGTGGACACCTCGAGCGTTCCGGATGGTGGGGCGCGGGGCGGGACATGGTGGCCAGCGACGCCGTTGCCTGGGCGCAGTCGGTGGCGGAGGCAGCAGGGTGTCATGACGTCGAAATCGCAACTGATGAACGCATGCCGTGGCATCCAGGACGATGCGTCCAACTCAGCCTTTCTCCACCGGCCGACGACGCACAGGCTTCACGGCGCACTTTTGGTTGGGCGGGGGAGTTGCACCCCAAGGTGGCCTCGGCGCTCGGTTTGCCGCCTCGCACGGTCGCGGCCGAGGTCGACCTGGACGCGCTGGCTGAGGCAACGTCGGTGCGGATTGAGGCTCGACCGATCTCCACGCACCCGATCGCAACCTCCGATGTGGCAGTGACCGTTGATCGTGCCGTGCCCAACGCACACGTTCTGTCGTCGCTGCGAGCTGGAGCCGGACCAACACTGGAGGGCATCGAGCTCTTCGACGTCTATCAAGGAGATCAAATCGAGTCCTCACAGAAGTCACTGGCATTCAGGCTGACCTTCCGCGCCCCGGACCGAACGCTTCGCACCGAAGAGGTCAATGACGCTCGCGATGCTGCGCTCGCTCAAGCAGCTAGCGACCTCGGGGTGAGCCAGCGTGCCTGAACAACGTACGGCTATCGTTACCGGCGGCTCGCGGGGGATCGGCGCCTACCTGGTCCGAGCACTTGCCGATGGCGGGTGGCATGTCGTGGTCTGTGCTCGCAGCTCGGCCAGTCTCAGCGACATCGGCTCGCAGTTACAGTCGGCCGGTCATGACTTTACGGCGCTACCACTGGACGTCAGTGACGTTGCCGAGGTGGATCGAGGGGTCGCGGCGGTGCGCCAGCATCGCCCCAGCATCGATCTGCTCATCAACTGCGCGGGGTCCATCGAGTCAGAAGTGCCCATCTGGGAGGCTGATACCGAACAGTGGTGGAACGTCATGGTCACCAATGTCAAGGGGCCCTTCCTGCTGACGCGAGCCATCGCCCCGATCATGATCGAGCAAGGGGAGGGCAGGATCATCAACCTCAACTCGGGGGCAGCCACGCGTGCTGATCCGAGCCTGAGTGCCTACACCGCATCAAAGGCCGCGCTCGCCCGCATCACCGGCGCGACGGCGGCAGCGGGCGCCGAGTACGGGGTATATGCCTTCGACCTCGCCCCCGGCGTCGTGAAGACCGACATGACTCAGTCGATGGACGTGCACCAAGGGCGGACCGAATGGACCGACCCACAGGACGTTATCGACGTGGCGATGGCACTTGCCGGCGGCGAGTTGGACGGCTTCTCCGGGCGTATGCTGCGAGCAGGCACCGATAACCTCGCCGCGTTGCGCGCCAAGTCCGCAGAGGGTCTGGCCGAGCGTGCACGCACCATCAGTTTGAGTCCCTGGGGAAGCGATGACCCCCTAGCGTGACCGCAAGACCCCGCAGCGACTGTGAATATTCATGCAGTCATGCGTATAATCTCACCTTGTGATGACGCAGGACTCCCTGAGCAGTGCCGAGGTGGCCACGCTGGATTCCGCAGACGGAGCAACCCCGGCCATGCCCACCACGCGGGCGGCTCGCCATCAACGGATCACTGATCTGCTGGGGCGGCACAGTGTGTCTTCTCAGGCGGACTTGTTGATGTTGCTGGAGCACGACGGGATCAGCGTCACACAGGCCACGCTGTCCAGAGACCTCTTGGAGATCGGCGCGGTCAAGGTGCGTCCTGCGCCCGGCTCGGGGTTGGTGTACGCCGTGCCCGGCCTGGGCGGGGATACGACACCGCGTCCCGCCCCGGGCAGCGGCGAGGTCGCTACCCGGTTGGCCCGGCTCTGCGAGGAGTTGTTGGTGAGCGCGAGCAGTAGCGGCAATCAGGTAGTGCTGCGCACCCCTCCCGGGGCTGCCCAATACCTTGCTTCGGCCATCGACCGCAACGACGCCCACGACGTGCTCGGCACGATCGCCGGCGATGACACCATCTTGGTGATTACCACCGCCGACGGCGCTGCGACCGCAAGCCGATTCCTCGAGCTCGCAGGCGTCGAGCGATCGTAAGGCGCCGTCAAAGCTGCGCCGCATCTGCCCACTGACTGATCCCCATCCGCACCTGACTCGCACCCGAACGTGAACCACACCAGAAACCGACCTTTCACCCGAAACACTGAGGAGCCCCCACTCATGACCAACCGGATCGTCCTGGCCTACTCCGGAGGGCTGGACACCTCTGTCGCCATCGGCTGGATCGCCGAGGCCACTGGCGCCGAAGTCGTGGCTGTTGCCGTCGATGTCGGACAAGACGGCGAGGACCTCGAAGTGATCCGGCAGCGAGCCCTCGACTGCGGAGCGGTGGAGGCCTATGTTGCCGATGCTCGAGAGGAGTTCGCGGACGAATACTGCCTGCCGGCGTTGAAAGCCAATGCGCTCTATATGGACTGCTACCCCCTGGTCTCGGCTCTTTCGCGCCCCGTCATCGTCAAGCACTTGGTGCAGGCTGCCCGCGAGTTCGGCGCGACCACCGTCTCCCATGGCTGCACCGGCAAAGGCAACGACCAGGTTCGGTTCGAGGCGGGCATCGCCTCCGTCGCCCCCGACCTCACCTGCGTGGCGCCGGTCCGTGACCTCGCACTGACCCGGGACAAGGCGATCGACTTCGCAGTGGCCAACAATTTGCCGATTGAAACAACGAAGAAGAACCCCTACTCGATCGACCAGAACGTGTGGGGTCGCGCGGTGGAGACGGGATTCTTGGAGGATATTTGGAACGCTCCGATCGAGGACATCTACTCCTACACCTCCGACCCAGCCGCGGTGCATGAAGCGGACGAGGTCACGATCACCTTCTCCGGTGGCGCACCGGTTGCGATCGATGGGCGCAGCGTCACCATGCTCCAAGCGATTGAGCAGTTGAATGTCCGCGCCGGCGCGGTCGGCGTGGGCAGGCTCGACCTGGTGGAGGACCGGCTGGTCGGCATCAAGAGTCGCGAGGTGTATGAAGCACCCGGGGCCATGGCGTTGATTGCTGCCCACAAGGAGCTCGAGAACGTCACGCTGGAGCGGGAGTTGGCACGGTTCAAGCGCACCATTGGCCAGCGCTGGACGGAGTTGACCTACGACGGGCTCTGGTTCTCCCCGCTACACAAAGCCTTGCGAGGGTTCATCGACGCGTCCCAGGAGCATGTCAGCGGTGACATCCGGATGACGCTGCAGGGCGGACGAGCGGTGGTGACTGGACGCCGCAGCGAAGTCGGCCTCTATGACTACGGGCTCGCGACCTATGACGAACAGGACACTTTCGACCAATCGATGGCTAAGGGGTTCATTGAGTTGTGGGCGCTGCCCGCCAAGATGTCCGCCGCGCGGGATCTGCGGACCACTTCGTGACGACTCGTTTGTGGGGTGGCCGGTTCGCCGGTGGCCCGAGTGAGGCCTTGGCGGCGCTGAGCAAGAGCACGCACTTCGACTGGCGGCTGGCCCCCTACGACATCGCCGGCTCGATGGCTCATGCGCGCGTCCTGCATTCTGCTGGGCTGCTGAGCAACGAGCATCTGGCCACGATGCTCAGTGGGCTGGATCAGCTGCTGGCTGACGTCAGCAGTGAAGCGTTCGTCGCGACACCTGACGACGAAGATGTACACACTGCCCTGGAGCGTGGCCTGATCGAGCGGGTCGGTGCGGACGTCGGAGGCAGGCTGCGGGCAGGTCGTTCTCGCAATGATCAGGTCGCAACCCAGTTCCGGCTCTATCTGCGTGATGAAGCCCGAGTTCTGGCCGTTGAGGTGAGCGAGGTCATCGAGGCGCTGGTGAACCAAGCCGCTGCACACGCCGAGGTGGCCATGCCGGGGCGTACCCACCTGCAGCACGCTCAGCCGGTGTTGTTGGCCCATCATTTGCAGGCGCACGGGTGGGCCCTGCTGCGTGACCTACTGCGCTTACAGGACTGGGATGTACGCTCGGCCTACTCGCCCTATGGCAGTGGAGCCTTGGCCGGCTCCTCGTTGGGCCTGGACCCCGCGGCCATCGCTGCCGACCTTGGTATGCACGGACCGATGGAAAATTCCATCGACGCCACAGCGAGCCGTGACTTTGCTGCCGAGTTCGGCTTCATCGCCGCCATGATCGCGGTCAATCTCTCCAGGATCAGCGAAGAGGTCATTCTGTGGGCAACTGCGGAGTTCGGATTCGTCAGGCTGCACGATTCGTTCTCTACCGGTTCCAGCATCATGCCGCAGAAGAAGAACCCCGACGTTGCGGAGTTGGCCCGCGGCAAGTCTGGTCGGATGATCGGCGACCTAGCTGGGCTGCTGGCCACACTCAAGGGTCTTCCGCTGGCGTACAACCGCGACTTGCAGGAGGACAAAGAGCCGGTCTTCGACGCTATCGACTCGCTGCGACTGTTGCTGCCCGCCGTCTCCGGAATGGTCGCCACCCTGACCTTCGACACTCAGCGATTGGAGGCGCTGGCACCGGCTGGTTTCTCGTTGGCGACCGATGTCGCCGAGTGGCTCGTACGCCAAGGCGTGCCGTTTCGAGTGGCTCACGAGGTGGCCGGCGAGTGCGTCCAGGTATGCGAGTCCCAAGGCATCGGACTGCAGGACTTGTCTGATGCCGATCTCGAACGTATTAGCGAACACCTGACGCCGGCCGTGCGTGACGTCTTGACCGTTCACGGCTCGCTGGCCTCACGCAATGCATACGGCGGGACGGCGCCTGTGCGAGTCGCCGAGCAGCGGGAGCACTTAGTCAGTCGTCTGGGGCAATGCCGCGACTGGATTGAGGCTCCGCTGCGGCCAACCGTTGGTTTCTAGCCGAGCTCACTGGTTCGGATGAGCGACACGACGCTCTGGGAACGCGACGCCCTCACCGGGAGCCCGGTGGAGGTTGCGCCCAGGTTGCTCGGCGCTGTCATCAGCCACAACGGCGTTGCCGTGCGGATCACGGAAGTGGAAGCGTATGGGGGATCAGATGACCCTGGCTCGCATGCTTTCCGAGGGCCGACGCCGCGGTCGCAGATCATGTTTGGCGAGGCAGGTCGAGCCTACGTCTACTTCAGCTATGGCATGCATCACTGCCTGAATATCGTCTGCGGACCGACCGGCAGCGCGGGGGCGATCCTGCTGCGAGGAGGCGAAGTGATCCAGGGGGAGGCTAGCGCTCGACGCCGGCGCGATAAGGCCAGGAGTGTTCCGCACCCATACCGGGACCTCGCTCGAGGCCCAGCCCGGTTGGCGTCGGCTGTGGACGTGGATTTGAACAGCAATGGTGTCGACGTCTGCGACCCTGACTGTTCGCTGGGGCTGCTCGCTGGACATCCGGTCGATCCCGCATCCGTCAGCACTGGGCCACGAGTTGGCGTCCGCGGTCCGGGCGGGGATGCATCGACATACCCCTGGCGGTTCTGGGTGAGCGCTGACCCGACGGTCTCGACCTATCGACCAGCAGTGCGACGCTGAGATGACAGCCTGGCTCGCCGGGTAGTGCAGGCTAGGGGCATGTTGCTGCGCACGTCGCAGCCCCGCTGTCCCCGAGCAAAGAAAAGGGCCAAGAGTGAGCGCACTCATCGATGACCTCCAGTGGCGGGGTCTTGTCGCTCAGACCACCGACGAAGCAGCGCTACGCGAGCACTTCGACTCCGGGCCGCGTGCGGTGTATTGCGGCTTTGACCCGACCGCTCCTTCGCTGCATTTCGGCAATCTGGTGCAGTTGGTGCTGCTGCGGCACCTGCAGCGAGCGGGCCATCGGGTGATCTGTTTGGTGGGTGGGTCGACCGGGCTGATTGGCGACCCACGACCCACCGCTGAGCGCGTGATGCGCAGCAAGGACGAGACGGCCGACAATGTCGCTCGCATCGCAGCGCTGGTGAAACCGTTTCTAGATTTCGAAGGGGAGAACCCGGCCACCGTCGTCAACAACCTTGACTGGACGGCACCAATCAGTGCGCTGGACTTTCTGCGTGACTACGGCAAGCACTTCCGGGTCAATCAGATGATCCGCAAAGACGCCGTGGCGGCGCGCCTAGCGAGCCAGGAAGGGATCTCCTACACCGAGTTCAGCTACCAGATCCTGCAGGCGCTGGATTTTCTGCACCTGTTCCAGGCCGAAGGCGTCAGCGTGCAGACAGGTGGGCAGGATCAATGGGGCAACCTGACCGCCGGGGTTGACCTTGTGCACCGAGTCGAGGGAGCTTCCGTGCATGTACTCACCACACCGTTGTTGACGGATGCTTCGGGCGAGAAGTTCGGCAAGAGCGCTGGCAACGCCATCTGGCTGTCGGCAGACATGACGAGCCCGTATGCGTTCTACCAGTACTGGTTGAACATCGCAGATGCCGAAGTCATCGATCTGGTCAAGGTCTTTACCGATCGCAGCCGTGAGGACATCGAAGGATTGCGTGTCGCCACCCATGAGACTCCCCACCGCCGACTTGCCCAACAGGCGCTTGCCGCTGACGTGACGACCCTGGTGCATGGGTCGGCTGCCACGCAGAATGTACGAGCGGCCAGCAGTGTGCTTTTTGGCCAGGTCGACCCCGCCCAGGTCGACGCTGCGACTCTGATTGAAGCGATGACCGAGTTGCCGCAGGCAGAACTAGCGCCGAGTTCCCCGATCACCGACGCGCTCGTGGCGGCCGGCCTCGCCTCATCAAAGGGTGCCGCGCGCCGTCTCATCGACGAGGGGGGAGTCAGCGTCAACAACGCAAAGGTCACCAGTAGCGATGCGCATCTGGACCCCGCGGACTTCCTCGGCGGTCAGCTCGCCCTCCTCAAGCGTGGCCGCAAGAGCCTGGCTGCCCTGCGCCTTCGGGACTGATCCAACCGCGGAAAGAGGCTGTTGCAGCCTCGATTTGTGTGGGCGACGGCGAACCGCTAACGTTCATCTTCGCCAGCCCGACAGGGAGGCACGGACAGAATCGAGTTCACCTCGTTCTGGTCGGTCCCTCGGTCTGACCCTCACTTCGGCACTACGCGCCTCGTGCGAGCCTGAGACACACAGATTTGACTCTGTGACTCTGAGCCGGATAGCCTGGTGAGGTTGCCCCAAACGCTTTCAGCCACATCCGCTGTCTGCCTTGGTGTGTGAACGATTCTTGAGAACTCAACAGCGTGCTAAAAATCGATGCCAATTGTTTGTTGCTCGAAGGTAGCTGACAGACGGACCACTTCGGTCCCTTGACTCAGCGACTTTCGAGCTAAATGTAAGGCTGGCCTCGCGATCCTCCCCCCGGAGAGCGTGAGACCAGCAATAGTTAGTATCAACCCTTTGTAGGGAACTTTTTCTACGGAGAGTTTGATCCTGGCTCAGGACGAACGCTGGCGGCGTGCTTAACACATGCAAGTCGAACGACGAACCAGGGCTTGCCCTGGTAAGGAGTGGCGAACGGGTGAGTAACACGTGAGTAACCTACCCCAGACTCTGGGATAACTTCGGGAAACCGGAGCTAATACTGGATATGACTCAGGTCCGCATGGACACTGGGTGGAAAGTTTTTCGGTCTGGGATGGACTCGCGGCCTATCAGCTAGTTGGTGAGGTAATGGCTCACCAAGGCGACGACGGGTAGCCGGCCTGAGAGGGTGACCGGCCACACTGGGACTGAGACACGGCCCAGACTCCTACGGGAGGCAGCAGTGGGGAATATTGCAC
>JBATUU010000146.1:0-3497 GCA_049671385.1 Ornithinimicrobium sp.
GTAGTAGACATCAGTCACGCTCCCAGAAACTTGGTCCAATGGGCTCAGCGACCCCGCCTTCGGCGACCAGATATCCCTCGTCGTCGATCGAAATCGGTAGTTGTGGCAAGGCTCGCTTGGCGGGGCCGAAGATCACCTTGCAGTCTTGTGTCATATCAAACGTGGACTGGTGGCACGGGCAGAGCAGGTGGTGCGTCTGCTGCTCGTAGAGAGCAACCGGACAGCCTACGTGCGTGCACACCTTGGAGTAGGCGAGGATGCCTTCGTAGCCCCAGTCCAGCGACTTCTGCGAGGTGACCTCAGCCGGGTCGAGTCTGACCAAGATGACCTGGTCCTCGGCCTTCGCCGCAAGAATTTCGTGCTCTGTGAGGGTTTCCTCTGCTTCTTCACCAACGAAGCCCTCAGGCATCACGTGGAAAACGGATCCGTTGGTGACATCCGCGGCTCGGATGGGAGCGCCCGAAGGGTCGATCAGCAAGCGCAGACCGCTACGCCAGTTCGTATCGTAGAGATCGTTGCCCGGTGTCGGACCCAGGCTTCCTGCCACCTGCAGACCCAGCGGTATAGCGAACAAGCCCAGGGAAGCTCCGGCGGTGTACAGGATGGCCGGACGACGCCCGAGTTGAGACTCTTGCCAACCTGCCCGGAGGTGGCTGGCTGCGCCCTCGCGCACCTCCTCAGGCGAGGCCTGCTCGTGTCGTTCTTCGATGACTTCCTCATCGGGCATCAGAGTCTTGGCCCAGTGAACCGCGCCGAAGCCGATGCCACACAGTGACAGGGTCATGGTGATACCCAGTGCGAGGTGCTGGAGGTCCATCTCACCTATGCCGAGGACCGTGCCTCGAGTGCCTAGGGGTATTGCAAAGTAGGCGACGACGAAGCCGAGGGTGCCCAGTGCCGAAAGGATGAAGAGCGCCACGACCTGGCGCTCCGCACGCTTGGCTGCCCCTTCATCGGTGTCGCTACGGCGCGGAACGTGTGGCGCGAGACCGGGATTCTCAAAGCGTTCGGGAAGCCTCGCGCCTTCGCCGGGGGTAGGCGTGAGGTCCGCGTTGTGGTGGGCGGAGTCTTGCGCGGGGGTCAGATCATTGCTCATATCAGGCTGCCTTCCGTCCTAGCCACACGGCGGCAGCAATCAGTAGGCCGATGCCGAAGGTCCAGACGAACATCGCGTCACCAGCTGGACCGAGCGAACCAAGTGCCTGCCCGCCGTATGAGGTCCCGCCTTCTTCGATGTCCTTGAGAAACGCGATCACGTCGCGCTTGTCTTCTGGCGGGATATTCGCGTCGTTGAAGACCGGCATGGATTGCGGACCGGTCAGCATCGCGCCATAGATGTGCTGCGGCTCGACGTTCATCAAGCTCGGGGCGTATTTACCACGAGTGAGGGCCCCACCAGCGCCACTGGAGTTGTGACACATCGCGCAGTTGGTCCGGAAGACCTTCCCGCCGTTGGCGAGGTCGGCTCCTTCCGGGTCCAGATAACGCGCCTCGGGGATATCTGGGCCGGGTCCGAGAGTCGCCACATATGCGGCTAGCGCCGTGATCTCCTCGTCATTGAAGATGATGCCATCACGGTTCGCCGGCGCCTGCACGCCGGGCGCTGCCAACGGCATACGACCTGTGGCGACTTGGAAGTCGACAGCCGCCGCGCCGACTCCGACCAGGTTGGGTCCAGCGTCACCGTTGCCCTGAGCATTCTTGCCATGACAACTAGCGCAGTTGGCCAGGAACAACTTCCGACCCTTTTCAACTTCCTGCGTTGTCGCTGTTGCAGCAGATGTTCCGGGGGCTGCCTTTGGCTGTAGCGCTGCGTACGCCGTCCCGGTAAAACTGAGCCCCAGGATGAGGACGATCAAGATGGCGAGCGGGCTACGGCGCCGAGCGGCCAGTTTCTTCACTGGTGAGTCCTCACGTCGTCACGGTTGCGGGCAGGTGTGCTGCGAAGCGGTGCTGTCGAGTCTGGAGCCATCTCACTGCACCACATAGATCGTGATGAACAGGGCAACCCAGACGACATCGACGAAGTGCCAGTAGTAGGAGGCCACAACAGCGGTGGTGGCTTGCGCGTGCGTATATCTCTTTGCTGTGAAACTTCGCCCGATGACCAGCAAGAACATGATCAGCCCGCCGGTGACGTGCAGACCGTGGAAACCAGTTGTCATGTAGAAGACCGACCCATACGGATCGGAGGCGAGCGTGACCCCCTCGCGAACCAACTCCGCATACTCCAGCACCTGGCCAGCCACGAATGTGGCGCCGAAGATGTAGGTCAATACGTACCACTCACGCATGCCCCACTTGCCGAACTCCATCAGGCCACCGGTACGACTGGGCTGACCGCGCTCGGCGGCGAAGACTCCCAACTGACACCACACAGAGGAGATCACCAGGATCGTCGTGTTGGCCAGCGCAAAGGGCACATTAAGAATCTCGGTATTGGTCTCCCACAGCTCCGGAGCGACCGAGCGGATCGTGAAGTACATCGCAAACAGGCCTGCAAAGAACATGATCTCGCTGGAGAGCCACACGATGGTGCCAACAGCGACCATGTCAGGTCTTGTCGCGGGTCCACTGGGAGCAGGTGCCGCCGTCTGCCGGGACTGCCCAGTCATCGATGATGTCGCCACGCATTCCAGTATGACCTATGCCAATCCCTTACGGGCAGTGGCCCCATCATTTTTTGTCCCGAGCGTGTGTCCTCGCACTCGGACATGGGTAGCATCAGAGCATGACGGTCTCGAGTTCCACGCAGCGCACCGCTCCGGCGCGCCAGATCACCATCTTGCTCTTCAGCGATGACAGGACAACCCGGGACACTGTGCGCATGGGGGTGGGCAACCGGCCATCTCCAGACGTCCACGTCGAGCGCTGGCACGAATGCGCCACGGCACCCGGCGTGGAGTTGGCGCTGGCCGAGGACACCTATGACCTGCTCATTCTGGACGGGGAGGCTCAGCCTTTTGGTGGTTTGGGGTTGTGCCGGCAGTTGAAGAACGAAGTGTTCAACTGCCCTCCGGTCTTGGTGCTCACCGGGCGGCCGAATGACGGGTGGTTGGCTGCCTGGAGCCAAGCGGACGGAGCAGTGGCTCACCCGTTGGATCCCACAGCACTCGCCGCAACTGTCACTCGACTCGCCCCCGCGTGAGCCGGGAGACCCCACCGATCCCTCGTCCGGGTGAAGATCTCGACGTCGGTGTGACCACCTGGCCTGATGTGCTCAGCGACCTCCTGGCTGGACATGACCTATCGAGCGATCAAAGCGCCTGGGCGATGAACGAAGCCATGCTCGGTCGCGCCACCCCGGTGGTGCTTGCCGGATTCCTGGTCGCGCTACGGGCCAAGGGTGTGAATGTTCACGAGATGCGCGCCCTGTCAGACACCATGCTGTCGCACGCCGAGGTCTTCCCGGCTGCACCGCAGGTCACAGCGCTCGATATCGTCGGCACGGGGGGTGACCGGTTGGGCACGGTCAATATCTCGACCATGGCAGCGAT